>CAMPHE010000287.1 GCA_946885815.1 uncultured Arenimonas sp. | reverse complement strand
CTCGACGACTGCCCGCTCAGCCACCTGATCATGCTGGCGCCGGCGAATTTCGGCTCCGCGCTCGCGCAGCTGGGCAAGGGCCGGCTCGCCGGCATGAAGGCGTGGTTCCAGGGCATCGAGCCCGGCCAGGGCGTGCTCGACTGGCTGGAGCTGTCGAGCCCCGAATCGCTCGCGCTCAACCTGCGATGGATCGGCGAGTACCCGGCGCTGAAGCTGTCTTCGCGCCGCGCCCCGGTGTTCCCGTTCGTGCTGAGCGGCGACGCGATCGACCGCAAGCTCTACGACCACGTCAATTCGTATACCGGCGAAACGGGCGGCGACGGCGTCGTGCGTCTGGCCGCGGCGAATCTCGACGCCACGCACCACGTGTTCGCGCAGGACGCGCTGGTGCCCGGCGAAGCGCTGCCGGCCGCGCGCCGGCGCCTGAAGCCGCTGCGGCACGTGTCGACGAAGCAGGCCGCGCCGACGCCGTTCAAGATCGTGCCGGGCGTGTCGCACAGCGGCACGGACATGGGGATCATGGCCGGCGTGCGCGACGACGGCCGGCCGCACCCGACGGTGGACGCGATCCTGCGCTGCCTCGCGGTTTCCGACGCCGCCGGCCATGCCGCGCTGCGCAAGGCGTTCGACGCCGAAAACGCCGCGCACCAGCACCTGTCGCGGCGCATCGAGGTCGAAAAGGTCCCCGTGCTGCCGGACCGCATCTACATCCACGACCCGCACGCGATGGTGATCTTCCGCGTGCTCGACGCGACCGGCGCGCGCGTGCCGGAAATGGACCTGCTGCTCACCGCCGGCCCCGCCGGCGACCCGAACCAGCTGCCGCAGGGCTTTCTCACGGATCGCCAGGGCAACCGGCGCGCGCCCGGCAATCTCGCGTTCTTCCTGAACCACGCGGTGCTCGCCGGCTGTCCGGAGCTGCGCGACGAACGCGGCCGCCTGGTGCGCGCGGAACTGCTGCCGCGACCGCCGTACTCGCTGAAGCTCTCGCCGCGCGTCGACGATCGCCTCGTCGGCCATTGGGGCGGGGTGCTCGACCCGGAATTCGGCGACCTGCTGGCCGCGCTGCCGCCGAACCGCACGACGATCATCGACTTCGTGCTGACCCGCGTGGTGCGCGAGAGCGTGTTCCGCCTCACCCGCAATCTCGCCAAACGCAGCTTCCGCGACGACGACCCGGGCGGCGCGTTTTGACGGCGCCCATGACTTCCGACCGCTGGCACGCGCCCGACGCCACGGCGATCCTGTTTCCCCGACGAGGAGGTGCCCGATGACCAGCCGCCGTGAATTCCTGACCGCCGCCGCGCTCGCCGCCGGCGCCGCGGCGTTGCCGATGCCGCTGCGCGCGGCGTCGACGTCGATGCCGCGGCGCGTGATTCCCGCCACCGGCGAAACGGTGCCGGTGATCGGCATGGGCACGTCGGGCAGTTTCGAAGTCGACGCCGCCGGGCGCGAGCCGCTGCGCGAAGTGCTCCGGCGCTTCGTCGCCGGCGGCGGCACGGTGATCGACACCTCGCCGAACTACTCCAATGCCGAGGACGTGCTCGGCGACCTGCTGCACGAACTGCAGCTGCGTTCCCGCATCTTCCTCGCGACCAAGCTCGCCGCCGACGACCGCGCCGCCGGCGAGGCGCAGTTCGCGCAGTCGCTGGCGCGCCTGCGCACCGACCGCGTCGAACTGCTCGCGGTGCACAACCTGCGCGACTGGAAGACGCAGCTCGGGCTGGCGCGCGGGCTGAAGGCCGAGGGCCGGACGAAGTACGTCGGCCTCACGCATTACGTCGATGCGAAGCACGATGAACTGGCCGACATCGTCGCGGCCGAGAAGCCCGACTTCGTCCAGATCAACTATTCGGTGTCGTCGCCCGGCGCCGAGCGGCGCCTCTTCCCGGCGGCGCAGGCGGCCGGCACCGCGGTGATGGTGAACCGCGCGTTCGACGACGGCCGGCTGTTCGCGCAGGTCGGCGACCGCGCGCTGCCCGGCTGGGCGGCGGACGCCGGCGTCGGTTCGTGGGCGCAGATGTTCCTGCGCTTCGCGATCTCGCATCCGGCGGTGACGGTGGTGATCCCCGCCACCGGCAAGCCGCACCGGCAGGACGACAACCTCCGCGCCGGCCACGGCCCGGCACTGACCGCGGCGCAGCGTGCCGAACTGGTCGCGATGTTCGCCGGGTGAGCGCGCGCCGCCTCGCCGCGCTGCTCGGCATCGCGCCGGCGGAACTGCCGGCGTTCGCCGCCGGCTTCGCGATGTTCCTGCTCGCCGCCGCCGGCTATTTCATGCTGCGTCCGGTGCGCGAGGCGATGGGCATCGCCGGCGGCGTCGAGAACCTGCAATGGCTGTTCAGCGCGACGTTCGTCGCGACGCTGGCGATCGTGCCGCTGTTCGGCACGATCGCCGCGGTGGCGCCGCGCCGACGCATCCTGCCGTGGACCTACGCGGTGGTCGCCACGTCGCTGGTGCTGTTCGCCGCCGCGCTCGCCGTCGCGCCGGACGATCCGTGGGTCGCACGTGCGTTCTACGTCTGGCTGTCGGTGTTCAACCTGCTGGTGATCTCGGTCGCGTGGAGCGTGCTCGCCGACCTGATGCCGTCGGGCCAGGCGACGCGGCTGTTCGCGGCGATCGCCGCCGGCATCAGCGTCGGCGGTTTGGTCGGGCCGCTGCTCGGTGTCGCGCTGGTCGGCACCGTCGGCATCGCCGGGCTGCTGGTGGTCGCCGCGGCCCTGCTGCTGGCGTCCGCGGTCGCCGCCGGCTGGCTGCAGCACTGGCGCGATGCGCACCCGTTGCAGGCCGCGTCGTCCGATGCGCGCCATGCGCGCATCGGCGGCAACCCGCTCGCCGGGCTGGGCCTGCTCGCCCGCTCGCGCTATCTGCTGGGCATCGCCGCGTTCGTCGTGCTGCTGGCGAGTGTCACCACGTTCCTCTACTTCGAACAGGCGCGTCTGGTGGAACTGCATTTTCCCGACCGCGTCGACCAGGTGCGCGTGTTCGGCTGGATCGACGTCACCGTGCAGGCGCTGGCGCTGCTGACCCAGCTGTTCCTGACCGGCCGTCTCGTGCGCCGGCTCGGCCTCGCGGTGCTGTTGACGACCGTGCCGCTCGCCATGGCGGCCGGTTTCCTCTGGCTCGCGTTCGCGCCGACGTTCGCCGTGTTCGTCGTGGTGATGATCGCGCGCCGCGCCGGTGAATACGCCCTCGCCCGCCCCGGGCGCGAGATGCTGTTCACCGTCGTCCCGCCGGTCGAGAAATACAAGGCGAAGAACGTGATCGACACGGCCGTGTACCGCGGCGCCGACGCGGTGTCGGCGTGGGTGCGCACGGGCATCGACGCGCTCGCTACGCACCCGGCGGC
>CAMPHE010000286.1 GCA_946885815.1 uncultured Arenimonas sp. | reverse complement strand
TCCGGGCGGATCGCCGGGAAGTCGGGGAGCTCGGCCTGGGCGAGCAGCGGGTTGGTCGTCGTCATGCCGGGGAAATGGGGACGAAACGGGGACAGTGCAACATTAAGCGGAATTAATGCTGCACTGTCCCCGCTTTTCCGGTTTCAGCGCGTCAGCAGGCGCACGAGGCGGTCGGCGAGCTTGCCGAAGGGCGGGTCGAGCAGGCCCATCGAATTCCAGCGCGCCTGGTAGAGCACGGGCATCGGCTTGCTGAAGGTCAGGAAGCCGGCGTGGCCGTGGTACTGGCCCATGCCGCTGGGGCCGACGCCGCCGATGGGCAGCGAGTGTTGCCCGAACTGGATGATCGTGTCGTTGACGCAGACGCTGCCGGCGACGACCCGGTCGAGCGTGCGCCGCAACCGGCCGCGGTCGCGGTCGAACGGGTAGAACGCGAGCGGCCGGTCGCGCTGCACGATGTAGTCGACCGCCCAGTCGTGGTTCTCGTACGACTTCACCGGCAACAGCGGCCCGAAGATCTCCTCCTGCATCACCATCGCGTCGTCGGGCGGATCGAGCAGCACCGTCGGGGGAATCACCTCCACGCCCGGCGGCGGCGCGCCGGTGTCGGGCCGGTGCTGCACGGCGGTGACGCCGCGCTCGCGCGCGTCGTCGAGCCACGCGCGCAGCCGGTCGGCCTGGCGGTGATTCACGACCGCCGTGTAGTCGGGATTCGCCGCCAGCGTCGGATAGCGGCGCTTCACGCTCGCGAGGTACGCGCGCACGAACGCATCGCGCTGGGCGCGCGGCACCAGCACGTAATCGGGCGCGACGCAGGTCTGCCCGGCGTTGAAGCACTTGCCCGCGGCGATGCGGTCGGCGGCCTTTTCGACCGGATACCCCGGCGCGATGAGCGCCGGCGACTTGCCGCCGAGCTCCAGCGTGACCGGCACGAGGTTGGGCGCGGCCGCCGCCATCACCGCGCGGCCCACCGCGGTGGAGCCGGTGAACAGCAGGTGGTCGAACGCGAGGCGACTGAACGCCGCGCCGACGACCCCGTCGCCCTGCACGACGCTCACGCGTTCGGCCGGGAACACTTCCGACAACAGCCGCGCCAGCAGCTCCGAGGTGCGCGGCGTGTGCTCGCTCGGCTTCAGCAGCACGTGGTTGCCCGCGGCGATCGCGTCGGCGAGCGGGATCAGCGCGAGCTGCACCGGGTAATTCCACGGCGACACGATGCCGACCACACCGAGCGGCATCTGCCGCACCTCGCCGCGCGCCGGCAGGAACGCCCAGTTCAGGCCGCGCCGGTCCGGGCGCATCCAGCGCTTCAGGTTCCGGCGCAGATGGGCGATTTCCTGCAGCGTGACCATCACTTCCGCGACGAGCGTCTCGTGGCGCGATCGGCGGCCGAAATCGGCCGAAACGGCCCGCACCAGATCGTCGGTGTACCGCCGCAGCGCGGCGGCGAGGCGGGCCAGGTCGGCCATCCGCTGCCGGTAGTCCGGCGGCTGGCGCCGGTGCGCGGCCCGGACCTGCTCGAGCAGCGGCTGCAGAGCGCTCGCGGGGGGCGGGGGGGCTTCCATCGCGTGAAGTGTACGTCGACGGCGCCCGGCCGGCGGCGGCCGCCGTCGGCGCGGCCCCGCTACACTGCCGGCATGACTCTGCGCCCCTTCCGCGGCATCTTTCCCACCCTCGGCGCGCGCGTCTGGGTCGACCCGGCCGCGACCGTGATCGGCGACGTCCACCTCGGCGAGGACAGCTCCGTCTGGCCGGGAACCGTCGTGCGCGGCGACGTGAACCACATCCGCATCGGCGCGCGCACGAACCTGCAGGACGGCACGATCGTGCACGTCACGCACGAGGGCCCCTTCACCCGCCCGGGCGGCTGGCCGACGCTGATCGGCGACGACGTCACGATCGGCCACGGCGCGATCGTGCACGCGTGCACGATCGGCCATGCCTGCCTCGTCGGCATGGGCGCCACCGTGCTCGACGGCGCGGTGCTCGAAGACCACGCGTTCGTCGGTGCCGGCGCGGTCGTGCCGCCCGGGAAGACCGTGCGCTCCGGCGAACTGTGGCTCGGCAATCCGGCGAAGCCCGCCCGCCGCCTCTCGGACCGCGAGATCGAACAGCTCTACTACTCCGCCCGGCACTACGTCCGGCTGAAGGACGCGTACCTGGCAGGCTGAGCAGCGACGCTGGCCACGACGAACACGACGGGCACTGCCGAGCACGACCAAAGCAGAACAAGTGTTTCAGCTCTTGTCGTGCCCGGTCGTGTCCTTCGTGTCGGTCGTGGCAAAAAACCAGCTTCTCACCGGACCCGGAAGTTCTTACACAGGAGCGACGCCGGCGATCACGCCGCGACCACCCCGCCCGCGAAATATTCCGCGCCGTGGTGTCGCGCGGAGCAGCCGTCATGAAGTTCAAGCCTGTCGATTTTCCCGGTCTGATCGCCCTGATCCTGGTGGTGGCCAGCGCGTCGGCGATGGCGGTACCGAGCGCCGGCTGGCGGCTGCAGTTCGATGGCGCCGCGGCGTCCGACGGCGAACTCGTGATCGTCGTCACGCCCGACGGCGGCACGCCGGAAGAGGTCGTGGTGGCGGTCGGCCGCGCGGACAGCGAGAACCAGGTCGCGCACAAGGCGCTGGTGGCCCTGCAGCAGGCGGCGGGGTCGAACTATTCGATCGAGATGGACGACGGCGAAGAGATCGTCGTCCGCCAGCGCGACGGCGTCGAGCTGTTCGAGATCGCCGTCGCGCGCAATACCGTCGACGGCGTCAGCGTCGAGTTCGATCCGGAATGGTGAATCGCGCGGACGCCGCTCAGTCGGCGGTCGTCAGCACGTCCGACCGCGCCGACAGGGCGTCGTAGACCGGGTCGGTGTGCGGCCGCACGCCGTGCCACAGCGCGAACGCTTCGGCCGCCTGTTCCACCAGCATCCCCAGTCCGTCGACGCGGTATTCGCAGCGCGCGGCGCCGGCCCATGCGAGGAACGGGATCGCGGCTTCGCCGTAACTGAGGTCCACCGCCAGCGCGCGCGGCGCCGCCAGCGAGAACGGCAGCGTCAGGCCGCCATCGCCGCGACCGGCGGAGGTCGCGTTGACGATCGTGTCGAACGCGCCGAGGTTCGGCAGGTCCGCCCAGTACCGTGTGTGCACGCGATCGGGCGCGCGCTGCGCGTCGGCGAGGGCGTCGGCCTTCTCCGGCGTGCGGTTGACGATCCACAACTCGGCGATGCCGGCATCGAGCAGCGCCGGCGCGACGCCGCGGGCCGCGCCGCCGGCGCCGACCAGCAGCACGCGGCGGCCGCGCAGGTCGATGCGGCGGCGCTCGGCCAGGTCGTGCACCAGCCCGATACCGTCGGTGTTCTCGC
>CAMPHE010000285.1 GCA_946885815.1 uncultured Arenimonas sp. | reverse complement strand
GATCGTCGCCCGGTGTTCATCGATGATGACGACCGACGCCACTACCTGGCCTCGCTCGGCACGTCGGCGGGACGCTACGGCGTCCTGATCCACGGCTACGTGCTGATGGACAACCACGTGCACCTGCTGCTTTCGTCGGCCACCTCGGGCGCCATCTCGCGAACCATGCAGCTCTGCGCCGGAAGGCATGGCCGCCGATACAACGACCGCAGCGCCCGGGTGGGCGCGGCATGGGAGCGGCGCTTCTGGTCGGGGCTCGTCTCGGAAGACCGGTACCTGCTGGCCTGCCTCGCGTACATCGAACTCAACCCGGTGCGCGCCGGCACCGTGGTCCGTCCGGAAGCGTGGCGCTGGTCGAGCGCGGCGCACCATCTCGGCACCGTCGAAGACGAACGCGTCACCTCGCACGCTGTCTTCGACTCGCTCGGCGCTGATCGCCCGGCCCGTGTCGCCAGGTGGCGCGAAATCCTGCGTTCGATGACCGACCGGCAGGACCGTCTGCGTCGCTCACTCTACGAAGGCCGCGCCTTCGGTTCGGCCGAGTTCCGCGAACGGATCTCCGCGATCACGGGCCGACCCTGGAAACCCGCCCCCTGCGGCCGTCCCCGAAAATCTGCTCTGAGCAAATAAAAAAACTTGCTCAGAGCAGATTTTCCTAGAGCAGATTTTCCTCACCCCAGCCCCGCCAGCCGCTCGGGCGTCCCCACATCCGTCCATTCGCCCCGATGGTGTTCGCCGGAGATCTCGCCGCGGGCCATCGCCGCCTGCAGCAGCGGCACGACGCGGAAGCGCGGCGGGTCGTGGCTGGCGCCGGGTGTCGGGCCGCTGATATCGCGCCAGCCGACCAGCAGCTCCGGCCGGTAGATGCCGATGCCGGCGAACGTCAGCTTCGCCGGGCCATCGGCGGCGACGTGGAGGTCGGGCCCGAGCGCGAAGTCGCCGCCCGGATTGTGGTCGGGGTTGTCGACCAGCACCAGGTGCGCGAGCCCCAGCGGCGCGCGCATCAGCCGCGCGAAATCGTAGTCGGTGAAGATGTCGCCGTTGATCGCGATGAACGGCTCGTCGCCGAGCAGCGGCAGCGCCTGCAGCATGCCGCCGCCGGTTTCCAGCGGCTCGTCGCCTTCGGCCGACCAGTGCAGGCGCAGGCCCCAGTGCGAGCCGTCGCCGAGCGCCGGCGCGAACGCGTGCGCCAGCCACGAGATATTGAGCACCACGTCGGTGACGCCCGCCGCGGCCAGCTTCTCCAGGTGCCATTCCACCAGCGGCTTGCCGCGTGCCCGGAGCAGCGGCTTGGGCGTGTGCTCGGTCAGCGGGCGCATCCGCTCGCCCTTTCCGGCGGCGAAGATCAGCGCCCTCATGCGGGCTGCGTGAGATCACGCCCCCCGATCGCCTGCTCGATCAGCGCCACCAGCGGCGCCGTCTCCGGATGCCGCCCCCCGACCTCGCGCACGTAGCGCCACACCAGCGGCAGATCCTGCAGATACCCGGCCTTGCCGTCGCGATACCACAGCCGGCAGAAGATCCCGAGCACCTTGATGTGCCGCTGCAGCCCCATCAGGTCGAACGCGCGCAGGAACGCGGCCGGCGGGGGCACCCGCACGCCCGCGTCGGCCAGCCGCTGGCGGAACGCCTCCGCCCACGCCTGCACGCGCTCCTCGGGCCACGCGATGTAGCAGTCGCGCAGCAGCGACACCAGGTCGTACGTGACCGGCCCGCGCACCGCGTCCTGGAAATCGACGATGCCGGGGTTGTCGCGATCGGTCAGCAGCAGATTGCGCGAATGGTAGTCGCGGTGCACGAACGCCTGCGGCTGCGCGGTCGCGTTGTCCACCAGCGCGCGGAACGCCGACTCCACCACGTCCCACTGCTCGCACTCGATCGCCATGCCGAGGTGCCGCTGCAGGAACCACTCCGGCATCAGCTCCATCTCGGCGACCAGCCGCGCCTCGTCGTACGCCGGCAGCCCGTCGGTGTCGGCATGCAGCTGCATCGCCACGATCGCCGCCATCGCGTCGTCGTAATGGCCGTCCACCGTCGTCAGCGTCAGCGCCGGCAGCAGCGTGCGATCACCCAGGTCCTCCATCAGCACGAATCCGCGTTCCGCGTCGGCCGCCTGGATTTCGGGCACGTGCAGCCCCGCGCGCGCGAGCCGCGCGGCCACGTCCAGCCACGGGCGGATGTCCTCGCGGTCCGGCGGCGCGTCCATCACGATCCAGCTGCGGTCCGCCGAATGCGTGCGCCAGTAACTGCGGAAACTCGCGTCGTTCGACGCGCGCCGCAGCGGCGCCGAAGGGTCGGAGAGAGCCGTGCGGGTCCATTGCAGGCGCAGCGATTCGCGATCGGGCAGGTTCATGGCCGGCGATTATCCGGGTTTCGGTCACGTTTTCGACGTGCGCGTTCAGTCCCGCCTCCACCCGCCTGTCCGGCAACCGATTTACAATTCGTTGCGTGTTGCAGATCGAGGCCGTCCCCCCGGGCCCGTGAACCCTCACCGGCTTCAGGAGCCTTACTCCAATGGACTGGATTTTCGCCCTCATCTATTTTCCGCCCGACGCGTGGCTCCGCGCGGTGCTGTGCTTCGTGCTCTGCGCGCTGCTCCTGCCGCTGCTCATCCCGGCCGCGCGCCGGCTGCAGCTCGTCGACCATCCCGGCGGCCGCAAGCAGCACGACGGCGCGATCCCGGTGATCGGCGGCCTGGTCATCTGCGCGGTGGCGACCCTGTCGTTCGGCCTGTTCGAGGATTTCCCGAACGTGCGCGTCGTCGTGTTCTCGTTCTGCATGCTGATGCTGGTGGTCGTGGGCCAGCTCGACGACCGGATCGACCTGGCCTGGCCGTGGCGCATCGGCGCCCAGACACTGGCGGCGCTGCTGGTGTATTTCGTCGCCGGCGTGCAGGCCACCAACCTGCAGGACGTGTTCGGCTTCGCCGGGGCCGACATCGGCCTGTTCGCGCTGCCGTTCACCATCTTCGTGGTGGTCGGCGTCATCAACGCGCTGAACATGGCCGACGGCATCGACGGCCTCGCCGGCACGCTGGCCCTGGTGTCGCTGGCTTTGTTCACCGGGTTCGCGCTGTACGCGGGCAACCACGCCACCGCCACGCGCCTGCTGGCCCTCGGCGCGTGCGTCGCCGGCTTCCTGCTGTGGAATTTCCGTTTCCCGTGGCAGCCGCGCGCGCGCGTGTTCCTCGGCAACGGCGGCAGCATGCTGCTCGGGTTCGCGATCGCGTTCGTCGCCGTGCGCCTGTCGCAGGACCCGGCGCACCCGGTGTCGCCGGTGCTGGGCCCGTGGACGCTGGCGCTGCCGCTGATCGACTGCGTGGTGCTGATCCTGCGTCGCGTGAAGCAGGGCCGCTCGCCGTTCTC
>CAMPHE010000284.1 GCA_946885815.1 uncultured Arenimonas sp. | reverse complement strand
TGACGAGCAGGATGCCGTGCGGCTGCTCCAGCACCTTCACGAACGACGCGAGGAAGTCGTCGGTGAAGCCGAGCGCCCTGAAGTCGAGCACGACCGATTCGCGGTCGAGCAGGCGCATCACGACGCTTTCGCCGTGGGCGGTCGGCACCGTGCTGACGCGCAGGTCGAGCTCCTTGCCCTGCACGCGCACCATGATGCGGCCGTCCTGCGGCAGCCGGCGCTCGGCGATGTTGAGCTTGGCCATGATCTTGATGCGCGAGATCACCGCGGCCGTCAGGTTCGCCGGCGGCGATTCGGCTTCCTCCAGCACGCCGTCGACGCGGTAGCGCACCTTGAGCCGGTTCTCGAACGGTTCGATGTGGATGTCGGACGCGCGCAGTTCGACGGCGCGCTGGATCACCAGGTTCACGAGGCGGATGACCGGCGCTTCCGACGCGAGGTCGCGCAGCTGTTCGACGTCGGCCTCGTCACCGCTGGCGTCGTCGCCGAGGTTCTCGACGATCGCGCCCATCGCGCTGCGGCCGCTGCCGTAATACCGTTCCAGCAGGTCGGCGATCTCGGCGCGCAGGCCGACCTTCACGCGCACGACGCGACCGGTGGCCAGCGCGACCGCGTCCGCGGCGTAGGGGTCCTGCGGCTCGGCGACGAGCAGGTCGACATGCGCGTCGTCCTCGCCGACCGGACACACCGCCAGCTGCTTCAGGAAGCGCAGCGACAACGCGATGCCGGCCGGCGGCGCGTCGGGGCAGTCCTTCGCCGCCAGCAGCGGCAGGTCCAGCACCTCCGCGGCGGCCTCGGCCATGTCGCGCTCGGACACCATGCCCAGCCGCACCAGCAGCGCCGACAGCGAGCCGCCGGCTTCGGCGTGCAGGCGCTGGGCGCGGACCAGGTCGGCGTCCTTCAGCCGGCCGCGCGCGGACAGCGCGGCGGCGATGCGGCTGTCGGCGGTTTCGGCGATGTTGTTCAGTTCCGCGGCCACGGGCGGCTCCGGGGGATCAGGGCCGGAATCTAGCAGTTTTGGCACCGCGGTCGACGAACCTGAACCCTTCCGGCGCCGTCTCCGGCAACCGCATCAGCGGCTTCACCCGCAGCAGCGACGGCGGCATCCACGGCATCTATTCGAGCAACGTCGACGAGGCCGACGGTTTCGTCGCTTCGGGGAAGGCCAGCCCTCGGGCCCTCGCGGGAGAACCTGCCGGTCAGGTCCCGCTGCTTTCGCGAGTGGCCGACCACGCGGCGAACACCGCCTCGATCACCGCCCGCTCCCCGGCTTTCCAGAAACGCGTGCGCTCGCGCAGCGTGTCGAGCCTGCGCCAGCGCGGATCCGCTTCCGCGGCGCGGTCGTACCACGCGATCGCCACAGCCTGTTCGCCGAGCTGCCAGTAGCCGACCGCGTAGGTGTATGGCTGCCAGAAAGGGCGTCCGCCGTGCAGGCGTATCGACGCCTCCCAGTAGTCGAGCGCGGCGCGCGCGTCGCCGCGGTTGAAGGCCGACCAGCCGAGCGACCACGCGGCGCGACGCGCCACTTCCGGCACGCCGGCGCCCGCTTTCAGCGCGCGCTGGAAATCCGCGTCGCCGAGCGCCACATCGCCGGCGGCGTGGCGCAGGTAGCCCCGCTGGATGAGGGCCGCGACATGGTTCGGCCGGGAGCGCAGCGTGCGGTCGAGCTGCAGCCGCAGCGCCGCGTTTCTTCCGGGGGGAGCGTGGAACCCCACGGCGGCCGGATCGGAATCGGCATAGGTCGCACCCGGCGCCGGAAGCGACGCGTCGGGCGGGGCTGTCTGCGCAGGCGCGGCGACGGCGACAGGCGCGGGCTCTTCCGCCTCGACACGCCCGGGCATCGCCAGCAGCACGCCGAGCGCGAATACGGCATGTGCGCGCCTCACGTCAGCCCACCCATGCACGCGCGTTGCGGAACATCCGCAGCCACGGCGAATCCTCGCCCCACTGCGGCGGGTGCCAGCTCATCTGCAACGTGCGGAACACGCGTTCCGGGTGCGGCATCATCAATGTCGCGCGGCCGTCGCGGCTGGTGAGCGCGGTGATGCCGTCCGGCGAGCCGTTCGGGTTCGCCGGATAAGACGTCGCGACGCGGCCATGGCCGTCGACGAATCGCGCGGCGACCAGCGCTTCACCGGCGTGCGCGTCGGCGTCGAAGCACGCGCGGCCCTCGCCGTGCGCGACCACCACCGGAATGCGCGAACCGGCCATCCCCGCGAACAGGATCGACGGTGACTCGATGATCTCGACCTGCGCCAGCCGCGCCTCGTACTGCTCGCTGCGATTGCGCAGGAAGCGCGGCCAGTGGTCGGCGCCCGGCACCAGCGACTTCAACTGCGACATCATCTGGCAGCCGTTGCAGACGCCGAGGCTGAACGCGTCGTCGCGGGCGAAGAAGCGCGCGAACTGGTCGCGCACGTCCGGGCGTTCGAGGATCGACGTGGCCCAGCCGCGACCGGCGCCCAGCACGTCGCCGTAGCTGAAGCCGCCGCACGCGGCGAGTCCCTTGAAGTCCGCGAGGGCGACGCGGCCGTCGAGCAGGTCGGACATGTGCACGTCGACGGCGGTGAAACCCGCGCGGTCGAACGCCGCCGCCATCTCGACGTGGCCGTTGACGCCCTGCTCGCGCAGGATCGCGACGCGCGGCCGCGCGCCGCCGGCGATGTACGGCGCGGCGACGTCCTGCGCCGGGTCGAACGTCAGCGTCGGCGACAGGCCCGGATCGGCGAAGTCGAGGCGCGCGTCGCGTTCGGCGTCGGCGCCGGCCGGATCGTCGCGCATCGCCTGGATCGCATGCGTCGTTTCCCACCATGCGCCGAACAGTTCCTGCCAGCTCCATTCGGCCAACGCCTGGCCGCCGGCGGACACGCGCACGACCGGCGCGGTGCTCGCGCGGCCGATGCGCTGCGCGCAGTGCGTCAGCGAATGCCGGTTCACGAGGTCGGCGAACGCGGCGCGGTCCTCCGCGGCCACCTGCACGACCGCACCGAGTTCCTCGTTGAACAGCGTCGTGAACGGGTCCTCGCCCCAGCCGTCGAGCACGAGGTCGAGCCCGCAGTGCGACGCGAACGCCATTTCGCACAGCGTGGCGAAAACGCCACCGTCGGACCGGTCGTGGTACGCCAGCAGCAGGCCGGCCTCGCGCGCATCGCCGATCAGCTCGAAGAACGCGCGCAGGCAGGACGCGTCGTCCAGGTCCGGGCAGGCGCCGGCGAAACCGCCATGCACCTGGGCGAGGATCGAACCGCCCATCCGGCGCTGGCCCGCGCCGAGCCCGATCAGCCACAGTTCCGCGTCGGCGGTGCGGTCGAGCACGGGCACCAGCGTCGCGCCGGCATCGGCGACGCGCGCGAACGCGGTGACCACGA
>CAMPHE010000283.1 GCA_946885815.1 uncultured Arenimonas sp. | reverse complement strand
ACTACGCGACCGCGCGGTTGTGGGACGACGGGATCATCGATCCCGCCGACACGCGGCGCGTCCTCGGGCTGGCGCTGTCGGCGTCGCTGAACGCGCCGATCGAGAAGGACCGGTTCGGCGTGTTCCGGATGTAACCGGGCGATGGGACCTTTCAATTCTTTGCCGCGGACGAGCGCGGACGGGCGCGGATGAACACGGAAAGACTGATCGGACTGGAATTGCGGGGCCGCGTGGCGTGGATCACGCTGGCGCGCCCGGGGGTGCACAACGCGTTCGACGATGCGCTGATCGCGGCGCTCACCGAAGCGCTGCGCGCGGCCGAGGCCGACACCGCCGTCCGCGCGGTCGTGCTCACCGGCGAAGGCGCGACGTTCTCCGCCGGCGCCGACCTCGGCTGGATGCGGCGCATGGCCGCCGCCAGCGAGCAGGAGAACCTGGACGACTCGCTGCGCCTCGCGGCGCTGATGCGCACGCTGAACTTCCTGTCGAAGCCGACGATCGCGCGCGTCAACGGCTCGGCCTACGGCGGTGGCGTCGGGTTGGTCGCGTGCTGCGACATGGCGATCGGCGTCGACACCGCGAAGTTCTCGCTGTCGGAAGTGAAGCTCGGCCTCGTGCCGGCGGTGATCTCGCCCTACGTGCTCGCCGCGATCGGCCCGCGCCATGCCCGCCGCCTGTTCACCGGCGCCGAGGTGATCGACGCAGGCGAAGCCCGCCACGTCGGCCTGCTGCACACCGTCACCTCCCCCGCCGACCTCGATGCCACCGTCGACCGGACACTGCATTTCTGGGCCAAGGGCGGCCCGATCGCCCAGCGCGAGGCCAAGGCCCTCGCCCTGCGGATGGCGGGCATGACCCCGGAATCGGCCGAACGCATCGACCGCGAAAACGCCGCCCTGATCGCCCGCCTGCGCGTCTCACCCGAAGGCCAGAAAGGGCTTACGGCGTTCCTGGAAAAATCCGCACCGGAGTGGGTGCGATGATCTCGACGCGGATCAACGCGGATCAACGCGGATACAGCCATGGCGCTGTTGTGCGAAGCGATCACGGAACGTGCGCTCGGGTGTTTCTTCGAAACCTACAACGAGCTGGGTCCCGGTTTTCTCGAGAGCGTCTACGCGAGCGCCATGGCCGCGGTGCTGGAAGACCAGTGCATCCCCTTCCAACGGGAAGTCGCGCTGCCAGTGAACTTTCGCGGGCGGTGTGTCGGCCACTTTCGGGCGGACCTTGTGATCGCCGGCAAAGTGGTGGTGGAGCTCAAGGCGATCAGCCACCTCTGGCCCATCCACGAAGTGCAGCTCGTCAACTACCTCCGTGCATCGGGCCTGTCGACCGGCCTGCTGCTGAATTTCGGTCCTCGCGCCCAATTCCGGCGTCGGGTATTCGAGCCCCGCTCTCATCCGCGTTAATCCGCGTTGATCCGCGTCGAGAACCCAGATGTTCGAAAAAGTACTGATCGCCAACCGCGGCGAGATCGCCTGCCGCGTCATCCGCACCTGCCGGCGCCTCGGCATCCGCACCGTCGCGGTGTATTCGGAGGCCGATGCCGACGCGCAGCATGCGCGGCTGGCCGACGAGGCGTGGCCGATCGGCGGGCCGCGGCCGCAGGACAGCTATCTGCGCGGCGACGTGATCATCGACGTCGCCAGACGCAGCGGCGCGCAGGCGATCCACCCCGGCTACGGCTTCCTGTCGGAGAACGCCGACTTCGCCGACGCGGTCGCCGCCGCCGGCCTGGTGTTCGTCGGCCCGTCCGGCGCGTCGATGCGGAAGATGGGCAGCAAGGCCGGCGCGAAGGAACTGATGGCCGCGCGCGGCGTTCCCGTGGTGCCCGGCTACACCGGCGAAGACCAGGACCCGGCGCGGCTGCAGCGCGAGGCCGACGCGATCGGCTACCCGCTGATGATCAAGGCCGCGCACGGCGGCGGCGGCAAGGGCATGCGCATCGTCCGCGCGCGCGGGGAATTCGCCGCGGCGCTCGAATCGTGCCAGCGCGAGGCGCGTGGCGCGTTCGGCCGCGACCGCGTGCTGCTCGAGCGCTACATCGGCGCGCCGCGCCACATCGAGATCCAGGTGTTCGCGGACGCGCACGGGCATACGATCCACCTCGGCGAACGCGAGTGCTCGGCGCAGCGCCGCTACCAGAAGGTCGTCGAGGAATCGCCGTCGCCGTTCCTGACGCCGGCGCTGCGCGAGCGGATGGGCGCCGCGGCGATCGCCGCCGCGCGCGCGATCGACTACGTCAACGCCGGCACCGTCGAATTCATCGTCGACCCGGACGCGTTCGCGAACGGCGGCGGGGACGGTGTCGACGACGGCTTCTATTTCATGGAGATCAATACGCGGCTGCAGGTCGAGCATCCGGTCACCGAGTTCGTCACCGGGCTCGACCTCGTCGAATGGCAGCTGCGCGTCGCCGCGGGCGAGCCGCTGCCGTGCGCGCAGGACGCCATCGCCCATCGCGGCCACGCGATCGAGGTGCGGCTCTACGCCGAAGATCCCGCGGCCGGGTTCCTGCCCGGCTCCGGCCGGCTGGAGCGGCTGCGGCTGCCTGAGCCGTCGGCGCATGTGCGCATCGACGCCGGTGTCGTCGAGGGCGACACGGTGTCGATCTTCTACGACCCGATGATCGCCAAGCTGATCGTCCACGATGCCGATCGCCCGCGCGCGCTGGCGCGGTTGCGTTCCGCGCTCGCGGCCTGCGACATCGTCGGCCCGAAGTCGAACATCGCGTTCCTCGAAGCCCTCGTGCGGCACCCGCGGATCGTCGACGGCACCATCCACACGGCCTATCTCGATCGGCACCTCGACGAGGTGCTGCCGCCGGAAGGCGACGCGCCGGGCGACCTGCTCGCGCTCGCCGCGGCTGCGGCGGCGCTGCACGACGAGGCCGCGGCCCGCGCCGCCGCCGCGGGCGGCGGCGATCCGCATTCGCCGTGGGCCACCGCCGACGGCTGGCGCATCGGCCACGCCGGCGAGCGGCTGCTGACGTTCGTGCACCACGGCGCGCGCCTGCCGGTGCATGCGCGCGGCTCGGCCGGGCGCTACGTGCTCGCGCGGGACGGCGCGGCGCGGCACGACGTCCGCGCGGCCGTCGTCGTCGACGGCCGCATCGACGCCGAAGTCGACGGCCGCCGCCTGCGCGCCCGGGTCGAGGCCGATGGCCGCCGCGTCCGCGTGCACGACGGCGAACGCCGGCTGGTGCTGGAGCGCGCCTCGGCGTATTCCTTCGACGGGGCCGCGACGGGCGGACACGGCGACCGCGTGGTCGCGGGGGGGGCGGGGGGCCGCCGACCGGGGGGTGGGGCGGCGGGGCCCCCCCCACCGGGCCCGCCCCCGCGGCGGGGGGGTGATAAAAAAAACGGCCCC
>CAMPHE010000282.1 GCA_946885815.1 uncultured Arenimonas sp. | reverse complement strand
TGCCGGTACCGACCAGGTCGGACGCGACGCGCAGCCGCGAGGGCGGCGCGACGCCGGCCGCCGGCGTTTCCGGAATCTCCACGGTCACGTCCCAGCGGCTGCGGCCGGTGAACCAGTCGCCGAGCCACGCCACGGGTTCGTGCCGCGCCAGCAGCGTGTCCGCCGGAAGTTCGCCGGTGAGCGTCGCGCGCGCGGCGAGCGCGGCGTCGCCGGTGTACCCGGCACCGACGTCCAGCGAAAACACCGCCGGATCGCCGTCGAGCGTCACCGCGAGCGAATCGGCCGCGAAGCCACGGTCGGAGAAGCGCGTCGTGCCCGTGACGTCGGTGAAGGCGACGTTCCAGCGCGGGTCGGCCAGCGACGCGCCGAGCAGTTCCAGCGTGCCTTCGATGCGGTTCGCCCCGAGCCGCGCGGCGAGCGGCAGGTGCAGGTCGAGCGCGACCTTCGCCGGGCCCTCGGCACGCGGCTGCGTCACGTGCTCGCCGAAGCGTTCGCGCAGCGGGCTGGCGAGCAGCAGGCGCTGCAGGCCGGCGCTGTCGGCGGCCGACGCGATGTCGAGCCCGAGGATCGGGTCGGCGAAATCGGGAATGGCGCCGTCGACATGGTCCACGGCGTTGCCGAGGATCGTGCCGGCGCCGTCGAGTCCCATGCCCGGCCCGTCGAACCACACGTCGACCTCCAGTGCCTCGGCAGCCGGCCATTCCTCGTGGAACGCCACGCGCGCATCGGAAACGCGGGCGCGCGCGTCGAAACGCCCGCTGCCGCCGCGGAACGGCCACGCATCGAGGTCGCCGGCGATCACCGCGCGGCCCCGGGTCACCGTCCCGGCCTGCAGCGCGCGGTCGAGCCAGTCGATCGTCGCCGCGGGCATCTTGCCGACCACCCAGAACTTCCCGGCGGTCGGCACCGGCGCTTCGTCGACGAGCGCGGCGAGATCGAGGCGCGGCCTGCCGCCGTCGGGCACGAACTGCAGTTCTGCGCGCGCGGTCGTGCCGAAATCGTCGCCGCGCACGCGCAGCGCCGCCGCACCGGCGCCCCAGCCGTCGCCGTCGCGCCACCACCCGAGCGTGCCGTCGAGCCGCACGTCGAGCGGCGCGCGGAAACCGGACCACTCGAAGCGCGCCGGTGCGTCGTCCAGCGCGATCGCGCCGCCCGATTCGTCGAACGCCGCGGCGCCGCCGAGCCCCTGCAGGCCCGGCTGCGTGCCGTGGCCCGCCCAGCCGACGCCGGCGAAGCGTGCGGTGCCCGCCCAGCGTCCGCGCAGGCCGGCGAAGTCGACATCGGTGACCGTGCCGTCGGGTGCCGCCGGGCCTGCGTCGCTGGCTGCACGAGGCGGCACCGCGTCGAACAGCGTCGCCAGCGCGCGCGCCGGCGCCAGGTCGAGTCGCGCCGCCTGCAGCGCGAAGCGCTCGCCGCCGGCCGCCCACGCTCCGTCGAGCGACTGTTCCTCGTCACTTCCGGGCGCGGCGAACCGCAGCCGCGGCGCATGCACCTGCCACTGACGGCCATCGGCGTCGATCTGCCAGCGCGCCAGCATGCCGGCACGTCCGAAGACCACCGGCGGCGCGCCCAGTGCCCCGTCTTCCCCGGCCAGCCACGGCGACGTCGAAACCAGCGCGAGCGGGGCGAAATCGGCTTCGGCACGCACGTCCATCACCCGCTGCGCCTCGATCCGCGCCCACAGGTCGAGGCGTCCGCCGCCGGCGATCGCGACACCGGAGCCGGCAAGCAGCGGCGACCACTGGCGCAGCTGCAGGTCGTCGCCGCCGGCCCAGAGCGTGCCGTCCCAGTCGTCGCGCGCCAGGTCCACCACCGCGGTGAGCGGCGCGTCGCCGACCCGCGACCAGGCGCGCACGCCGGCCGCGAGGCGGTCGCCGTCGACGCGCAGCCGCAGGTCGATGCGCGGCAGCACCGCGTCGATGCCGAGGCGCGGCGCGCGGATCGCCAGCCGCGCCTGCTCGACCTGCAGTTCGCCGAGCCGCTCGAGCGTGTCCAGCGGATCGGCGCCCGGGACTTCACGGAACGGCAGGCCCGCGAGCTTCCAGCGGCGGTCGGCGCCCTGTTCCAGCACCAGCGACAGGTCGCGCACCTTCAGCTCCGTCAGCGGCTCGCCGGGCAGCAACCCGCCGTACACCGCCACCAGCAGGTCGGCCTTGCCGATGTCGAGCACGCGCTCGCCGCGGCCGATGCGCAGCCCGTCGATCGTGAAACGCGGGCCCCGACGCGTCCATTCGCCGACGGCGCGCTCGAACGACACCGGCTGGCCGACGCGCTCGCCGAGCCACGCGGCGACGCGGTCGGGATGCCGCTCCACCAGCGGCAGCAGCTGGTTCAGCGCCGCCACCGCGGTCGCCATCAGGATGAGCACGACCAGCGCGCCATAACCGACGACGCGGCGGGCATGTCGGATCCGGCGGCGGACGGGCGACGTCATCGGGTGCTCAGAGCAGCACCACGTCGTACTGTTCCTGCGCGTACTGCTCGTCGGCCTGGAAGCGGATCGACTTGCCGAGGAATTCCTCGAGTTCCGCGACCGCCGCCGATTCCTCGTCCGTGATCTTCGCCACCACCTTCGGCGACGCGATGACCAGCAGCTGCGACGCCTCGAACTGGCGCACCGCGCGGGTGATCTCGCGGAAGATCTCGTAAGTGAGCGTTTCGGCGGTCTTCAGCGTGCCGCGGCCGCCGCATTCGTGGCACGGCTCGCACAGCTGCCGCTCCAGGCTTTCGGTCGTGCGCTTGCGCGTCATCTCCACCAGGCCGAGCGGCGAGAATTCGTGCACCGACGTGCGCGCGTGGTCGTGCGACAGCCCCTTCTCGAGCGTGCGCAGCACCTGGCGGCGATGCTCGTCGTCGGTCATGTCGATGAAGTCGATGATGATGATGCCGCCGAGGTTGCGCAGCCGCAGTTGCCGCGCGACCGCCTGCGCGGCCTCCAGGTTCGTGCGGTACACCGTCTCCTCGAGATTGCGCTGGCCGAGGAACGACCCGGTGTTCACGTCCACCGTCGCCATCGCCTCGGTCTGGTCGATCACGAGGTGACCGCCGGACTTCAGCGGCACCTGCTTCTGCATCGCGCGCAGGATCTCGTCCTCGACGCCGTACAGGTCGAAGATCGGCCGCTCGCCGGTGTAGTGCTCGATGCGCTCGGACAGGCCGGGCATGAACTGCTGCGCGAACGCCACCAGCCGGTCGAACGCCTCGTGCGAATCGACGCGCACCTTGTCGACATCCTTGCGCATCAGGTCGCGGACGGCGCGCAGCGGCAGCGGCAGGTCCTCGTAGATGCGCTGGCCGACCTTCGTGGCGACCGTGGTTTCGCGGATCACTTCCCACGCGCGGCGCAGGTACGCCACGTCGTCGGCCAGCGCCT
>CAMPHE010000281.1 GCA_946885815.1 uncultured Arenimonas sp. | reverse complement strand
GGATCGCAGCGCTGGGCGGCCTCGATCGTCGTCTGGACGCCGGCGGCGTGGGCGGAAGACGACACCTACGAGCGCAACGCCCGGGCCTTCGTCGCGGCGGAACTGGGCGTGCCGACCGGCGACGTGCGCGCCGAGCGGCGCATCCACCTGCCGGGCGGCGCGTGGTTCGTGCGCGCCGCGTACCCGGTCGACGCGCGGCCCTACGGGGCGGCGAAGCGCGAAATCGCCGGCGACAGCGGATTCGAGGAGCTCGCGCTGGCGGCGCGGCGTGCCGACGGGCGCTGGGTCGTCGTCGATCGCCCCTCGCCGTGGCTCGGGCACGTCGGCGCGTTCTTCGGGGTGTGGCTGCTCGGCAGCGCGCTGGTGCTGGTGCCACTCGCATGGCGGTTCGCGCGCCGCCTGGTCGCGCCGATCCGCGCCTTCGCGGATACCGCCGGTCGCGCCGGCCGCGGCGATCGCGACGCCGTGTTTCCGGCGGCGGGCCCGCGCGAGATCCGGACCGCCGGGCAGGCGCTGGCGGAGATGCAGCGGAAGATCGCCGGCGCCGTCGACGAGCGCACGCGGCTGATCGCCGCGGTCGCGCACGACCTGCGCACGCCGCTGACGCGGCTGCGTTTCCGCGCCGAGTACGCGCCGCCCGAACACCGCGGCAAGCTCGTGCAGGACATCGAGCGCATGGACGCGATGATCGCCGGCGTGCTCGCGTTCGCGCGCGGCGAGACGGGGAGGCAGCGCGAGCGGCTCGACCTGGCGGCGCTCGTGCAGTCGCTCGCGGACGATCTGGCCGACACCGGCCTCGACGTCGCCGTGGCGGATGCCGCGTCCGTCGCGGTCGTCGGCGACCCGCTCGCGCTGCGACGCCTGTTCGCCAACCTGCTCGACAACGCCGTGAAGTACGGCGGCGGCGCGCGCGTGTCGGTCCGGCGCGAGGGTGACGTCGCGACGGTGACGGTCGCCGACGACGGCCCCGGCCTGCCCGACGACGCGCTGGCGCGGGTATTCGATCCGTTCGAGCGCGGCGACGCGTGGCGCGATCCGTCCACCGGCGGCGTCGGGCTCGGTCTCGCGCTCGCGCGCGGCATCGCCCGGGCGCATCGGGGCGAGGTCTGGCTGGAGCGCGTGGAGGCGGGCGGGCTTCGCGCCCGGGTCCGGCTGCCGGTGGCGCCGCCGGCCGCGCCGTGAGCGGCGTCGGTGCGATGCGGCGACCGTCGCGCGGCGCGCGCGCCGCGGCGCTTCAGCCCGGTGTCGCCCGGGCTTCCCGCCGCCGCAACCACGGCGCGATCGCGAGCACGACGAGCAGCGCCCCGGTCGACACCACCAGCGCCTGCGTGTCGCGCCGCATTTCCCACGCGGCCTGCGACACGGCTTCGGAATAGCGCGGTGCACCGGCTGCCGGCGGGTCGGCATCGGCCGTGCGCTGCACGACCACCTGCACCGTCAGCGTTTCGAGCAGGCTGGCGGTGAGCGACACGCGCACGGCGAGATACGCCGACCACGCCGCGAGCGCGAGGGCGAGACCGAGGGCGATCGACAGGGGTCGGGTGCGGCGACGGATCACCGCCGCAGTATCGCCGATGCCTGCGGTGGCGCGCGCCCGGGGCCGGCCCCGCGCCGCCAGCGGACGCGGACGAAGTACCCGAGCACGGTTCCCAGCACGAGCAGCGGCGGTCCAGCGCTGACCAGGCCGTGCCGCAGCCACGCGGGGAACTCGTCGGCCTGCCCGAGGAAGAACGACATCGTCGCGATCGTCATCGCCGTGCCCATCCGCCACAGATGCCGGGCCAGTCGCTGCCGGCCGTCGAGCCGTCGTCCGGCCAGCAGGCGCGCATCGCCCAGCGCCGCCAGCGCGGCGAGGCTGCCGAAGATCGCGTACGCGGGCGCCGGGAGGCCGTCGTGGCGCCCGCCGTTCGCGATCGCCAGCGCGACCATCGTGAGCGCGAGCAGCGTGGTGGCCGCGGCGAGCAGCGCCAGCACGCGCGGGACGACGCGGGCGAACCGCGCGGCCGGACGCACCGTCCACCAGCCACTCGCGACCAGCTGGAACGACAGCAACCCGGCGATCACCGAGATCCGCGAGCCGGGCCCGTCGTTGCTCGCGGCCATCGCCGCGCCGCTGGCGGACATCGCGAGCATCGCCAGCGCGAAAGCGGTGCCCGCGCGGCGGTGCACACGGCCGCCTTTCGGCGAGAACAGCGCGGCGAAGCCCGCGAGCAGCGCGACCGTGCCGGCGACGATGTGGAAGACGAGCATGGGGAAGCTCCTGATCGGGTCGGCCGCAGCGTCGCCGCGGTCCGGCCTGGACGCCACCGCGATGCGACGAAGCGCGGATACCGCGGCCCGGGCCACGATTTCCGCCCCCCGTCGCACCGCGCTGTGCACGCGGCGGGTTCGCCCGCAGGGTCGATGCGCACCCCTTCCGGACACGACCCATGCGCCTCGACTCGCCGCTCGTCCTGCCGTCTCCCCTCGCCGCCGTGGCCGCGCTTCCGGCCGGGGCGCCCGCTTCGTCCGACCGCGCCGATGCCCGGGCCGCCGCGGCGAAGCGGTCGCAGCGCCTGCGACGCGCCGCCGCCGCGTGGGCGACCGTCGCCGTGCTCGGCCAGCTGTGGATGGCGGTCTACATCGCGGTGCTCTACGGCGGCAGCGCGTTGCGCGGCGAGCTGGAAGCATGGAACCGCGTGTTGCCGCACGGCCTCGTCGAAGGCGCGCCGCTCGGCAACGCCGTGCTGGTCTCGCACCTCGCGGCCGCGTTCGTCGTGTACATCGCCGGCGGGCTGCAGCTGTGGCCGTGGCTGCGCCGGCACGCACCGCGTGTGCACCGCTGGAGCGGCCGGCTGTTCGTCGTCGCGGCGGTGGCGATCGCGCTGGGTGGCCCCGCGATGAAGCTCGTGCACGGGCGCATCGGCGACCGCTTCCAGGAATCGGCGCTGCTGGTCGCCGCGGGCCTGATCCTGGTGTTCGCGACGCAGGCGTGGCGCACCGCGCGCGCGCGGCAGTTCGACCGGCACCGGCTCTGGGCACTGCGCCTCTGGCTGGCGATGGGCACGGTGTGGTTCCTGCGGCTGGGCGTGTTCGGCTGGATCATGGTGAACGGCGGCCGCGCGGTCGGCTTCGATCCGGAATCCTTCAGCGGCCCGGCGCTGGCGGTGATCGTGTGGGCGGCCGTGCTCGTGCCGCAGGGCGTGCTGCACGCCTACTTCGCGGCGCAGCGCCAGCCGACCCGGTGGCGTGCCGGTGCGATGACGGCCGCGCTCGCCGTGCTGACGCTGGCGACGATCGCCTCGATCGGCGTCGAGGCGATGGCGATGTCGTGGCCGCGCACGTTCGGGTGAGGGCCGCCGCCGGCGGCTATCCTGCGCGCATGGACCCGATCGATGCCCCGCC
>CAMPHE010000280.1 GCA_946885815.1 uncultured Arenimonas sp. | reverse complement strand
GGGAACAGGTCGACCTTGACGTTCTCGAGGAACTCCAGCGACGAGCCGGCGCTCTGCTGGGTGTCCATCAGGTTGCGCACCCAGTCCTGGGCACGCGCCTGCGCGGCGCTGCCGCCGCTGCCGGCGTTCTTGTAGAGCCAGTGCGCGGCGATGCCGCGCTCGGCGACCAGGTCCATGTCCTCGGTGCGGATCTGCACTTCCACCGGCGCGCCGTAGGGCCCGAACAGCACCGTGTGCAGGCTCTGGTAGCCGTTCGCCTTCGGGATCGCGATGAAGTCGCGGAAGCGCGCGTCGAGCGGCTTGAAGATCGAATGCACCGCGCCGAGCGCGTGGTAGCACTGCATCACCGTCGGCACGACGATGCGGAAACCGAACACGTCGAGGACCTGCTCGAGCGATTTACCTTCCTGGCGCATCTTCGTGTAGATGCTCCACGGCGATTTCACCCGGCTCACGAGGGTGTGGCGCAGCCCTTCCTGCGCGAGGCGCTGCGCCAGCTGCGCCTCGATCGTCGCCAGCGCCTCGCGCCGCATCACCGGCTGCGACGCGATCCGCTGCGAGATCACCGCATGACGTCGCGGATACAGCGCGCGGAAACCGAGATCCTGCAGTTCGGCCTTGAACCGGTTCATGCCCAGGCGCTGCGCGATCGGCGCGTAGATCTCCAGCGTCTCGCGCGCGATTCGGCGCCGCGACTCGGCGGCCATCGCGTCGAGCGTGCGCATGTTGTGCAGCCGGTCGGCGAGCTTGATCAGGATGACGCGCAGGTCGCGCGCCATCGCCAGCATCATCTTGCGGAAGCTCTCGGCCGCGGCTTCCTGCCGGTCGCGGAAATGCAGCTTGTCGAGTTTCGTGACGCCGTCGACGAGTTCGGCGACGGTCGGATTGAATTCGCGCTCGATCTCGCTGCGCGGCAGCGGCGTGTCCTCGAGCGCATCGTGCAGGATCGCGGCGCAGAGCGTCTCGGCGTCGAGCTTGAGTTCGGCGAGGATCCCGGCGACGGCGACCGGATGCGTGATGTACGCCTCGCCGCTCTTGCGGGTCTGTCCCTCGTGCGCGCGCGCCCCTACTTCGTAGGCGCGCCGCACCTGCCGCACCTGGTCCGCCGTGAGGTAACCGCGGAGTCGCCGTTCCAGCGCGTCGACGGCGTCCGGACACGGGTCCGGCCCGACCTCGGCGACGGTCTGCGGCGGCGAGAAATGCGACATGGCGGCAGCGTACGCGGCGGGCCACAGCCCATCAATGCGAACGCGGCGCCACGTTCACGGCGCCGTCAACGAAAAACGCGCCGGGCAGGCCGGCGCGTTCCGGAGTCCGACCGGGGCCGGCGCGATGCGCCGGCGGGGCGATCAGAGGTCGTCGCCGCCCTTCGACAGGTCGTCGTCGACGACTTCGGCCGCGGCCCACTCCAGCGCCTCGCGCTCGGCGCGCTCCCGCTCGGCCTTCTCGACGTCGTCGATCAGCTTCTGGTCGATGCGGCGGGCCGCGATCTCGCGCAGCGCCATCACGGTGGGCTTGTCCTGGTTCTCGCTGTTGTCGAGGGTCGGCTCGACGCCCTTGGCCAGCTGGCGGGCGCGCTTGGACGCCATCAGGACCAGCTCGAAGCGGTTGTCCACGACGGACAGGCAGTCTTCAACGGTGATGCGGGCCATGGGATCTCCGGGGGGGGCGGCGGCCGGCGGGCCGTCCAGCCTGGTTGTGCGGGAATGCGGGGACCGCGCAGTTTACGCGGCGACCGGCCGGTCCGCAATCCGGCCCCGGCGGGGCCGGGCCGGGCGGCGCCCGGGGGACACGCGCCGGTCAGTCCCCCAGCAGGTCCCGGATCAGGCCGGCATGCCGCCGCGCCTGCAGCGGCTGGCGCAGCCGGTGGGCGACGAAGATCGCGCGCAGTTCGGCGGCCGCGGCATCGAAGTTCTCGTTGACGATCACGTAGTCGAACTCGTCGTGATGGGACATCTCGTCGCGCGCGGCGGCGAGGCGGCGGGCGATCGTCTCTTCACTGTCCTGCCCGCGGTTCCGCATCCGCGTCTGCAGCGCTTCGCGCGACGGCGGCAGGATGAACACGCTGACGCTGTCAGGCACCTTCTCGCGCACCTGGCGCGCACCCTGCCAGTCGATCTCCAGCAGCACGTCCTTCCCCGCGGCCAGCTGCGGCTGCACCGACTGCCTGGCGGTGCCCTTGTAGTCACCGTGCACCAGCGCGTGTTCGAAGAAGTCGCCGGCGGCGATCATCCGCTCGAATTCCGCGCGGTCGACGAAATGGTAGTGCTGCGCATGCCGTTCGCCCGGTCGCGGACCGCGCGAGGTGAACGAGATCGACAGCGCGATGCCCGGCTCGCGCGCCAGCACGGCATTGACGAGGCTCGACTTGCCGGCGCCCGACGGCGCGGCGACGACGAACAGCGTGCCGGGCACCGGAGCGTTCATTCGAGGTTCTGCACCTGTTCGCGCAGCTGCTCGATCAGCACCTTCAGCTCGACCGCCGCCTGCGTCGTACGCGCGTCGACGGACTTGGAGCCGAGCGTGTTCGCCTCGCGATTGAACTCCTGCATGAGGAAATCGAGCCGGCGCCCGACCGCCTCCGGCAGCGCGAACACGCGCCGGGCCTCGGCGACGTGGCTGCCCAACCGGTCGAGTTCCTCGTCGACATCGATCTTCTGCAGGTTCAGGACCACTTCCTGTTCGAGCCGGCCCGGGTCGAGCGGCAGCTTGAGGTCGGCGAGGCGCGCGTCGAGCCGGGTGCGCAGCGCCGCGCGGATCTCCGGCAGCCACGCCCGCACCTGCGCGGTGATGCGTTCGATGCCGTCGACGCGCTCGCGCATCACCGCCGCCAGCTTCTCGCCCTCGCGCTCGCGCGCGGCCACGAATTCGGCGAGCGTCGCGTCGAGCAGTGCCAGCGCGTCGGCCTGCAGGCCGGCCTGGTCCAGCGCGTCCTCCTCGACGACGCCCGGGTAGCGCAGCAGGTCGGTGAACTCGGTTCGCAGGCCGGGAAAGCCGCCTTCCATCTCGCGGGCGGCCTGCGAAAGCTGACCGAGCAGCGGCAGGTTCAGCCGCAGCGCCGCCCGCCCTCCCGCCGCCGGGCGGAAACGCATCACGAGGTCGATCTTGCCGCGCGACACCTTCTGCGCGACGCGCTCGCGCAGCGCCGGCTCGATCGCGCGCAGCTCCTCGGGCAGCCGCAGCGCCAGCTCGTGGTAGCGATGGTTCACCGCGCGCAGTTCGCACCCGAGCGTGCCGCCGGTGGCGGCGCGTTCGCAGGCGGCGAAGGCGGTCATGCTGCGGATCATCGGCATTTCCGGGGCTGCAGGAGGGCGAATGGTAATCTAGCCGGCCCTTTCCTGCCGGACCCGCCGATGACCCTTCCCGCCCGTCCCAGCGGCCGCGCGCCCGACCAGCTGCGCGA
>CAMPHE010000279.1 GCA_946885815.1 uncultured Arenimonas sp. | reverse complement strand
GGCATGTGCCGACCGGGTGGTAGATGGATTCGGCCTTGCGGCGGATGAACTCGACGATCGCCGCCTCGCCACGCACGTCGGCGCCGGGCAGGATCTCCTCGCGGCGATAGGGCGCGAACGCCGGCTGCGCGAGGATCTCGCGCGACAGGCGCACGGCCTCGACCATCACTTCCAGGTCCAAGCCGTCGGGGTCGGACAGGTAACGGGCTTCGATCAGCGGCTTGTCGCCGACGCTCGCGCTCAGCAGCGACAACCGGCCGCGGCTGCGCGGCCGCAGCCCGCACGCGTGCAGCGTGTAGCCGTCGCCCGGCAGGCGGTTGCGCCCGTGGTCGTCGAGCTGCGCCGGCACGAAGTGGAACTGCAGGTCGGGGCGGTCGTCCTCGGCCAGGCGCGAGCGCAGGAAGCCGCCGGCCTCGGCGATGTTGCTGGTGCCCGGGCCACGGCGGCGGAGGTAGTACTGCAGCGCGACCATCGCGTCGCTGGCGCTGTCGTAGCTCAGCCCCTGCGTGCAGCGCTGCAGCGTGCAGATGTCGAGATGGTCGTGCAGGTTGCCGCCGACGCCGGGCAGGTCGGCGAGCACGTCGATGCCATGCCGGCGCAGTTCGCCCGCCGGACCGATCCCCGACACCATCAGCAGCTGCGGCGAATTGATCGCGCCGCCGCAGACGATGACCTCGCGCCCGGCGCCTTCGCAGAACGCGCCGCGGCGCGTCGTGTACACGACGCCGTTGGCGCGCCGGCCGTCGAACGTGATGCGGCTGGCCGTCGCGCCGGTGATCACCGTCAGGTTCTCCCGCGCACGCACCGGCTTCAGGTAGGCCTCGGCCGCGGAGCTGCGCGCGCCGTCGCGCGTGGTGGTCTGGTAATAGCCGAAGCCGTCCTGGCGTTCGCCGTTGAAATCGTCGGTGGTGCGGTGGCCGGCCTCGGCGGCCGCCTGCACGAACGCGGCCGAAAGCGGGTTCACGTGGGTCGGGTCCGACACGCCGAGCGGGCCGTCGCCGCCGTGCAGCGCGCTGGCGCCGCGTGAATTGCCTTCGCTGCGCCGGAAATAGGGCAGCACCGACGCCCAGTCCCAGCCGTCGGCACCCATCGCCGCCCATTCGTCGTAGTCGCCGGCGTGGCCGCGGATGTAGCACATGGCGTTGATCGAGCTGGACCCGCCCAGCACCTTGCCGCGCGGCCACCACAGGCGGCGCCGGCCGAGATGCGGTTCGGGCGCGGTGTCGTAATCCCAGTTCACGCCCTTCTTGCCGACGAGCTTCGACAGGCCGGCGGGCATGTGGATGAACGGATGCCAGTCGCGCGGCCCGGCCTCGAGCAGCAGCACGCGGCAGGCCGGGTCGGCGCTGAGACGATTCGCCAGCACGCAGCCCGCCGAACCCGCACCCACGATGATGAAGTCGTACAAATCCGCTTCCTGCTGCAGGACCGCCCGAGGCTAGGCCCGCGCGCTAGAGCAAACACTCGGGCACGCGGCGATCCGTGACGCGGCGCACGCATCGTGGTGCGCGGCTTCGCCGGTGGCCGCGACGCGGCGCTATGCCTTATCGTGCCGCCACTCCGCCGGGAACGCCCGATGAGTCCACCCTCCACCGTCGGCCGCTTCGACCACCTGCGCGGTGCGCTGCGGGAATACCCGCCGCTGGCGTGGTCGTTCCTGTATTTCTTCTTCCTGCTGACCGGCTATTACGTGCTGCGCCCGGTACGCGACGCGATGGGTGCGGCGAACGACCCGTACGCGGTGTTCCCGGCGGCGATGGTCGACTGGTTCGCGCAGCGCGGCATCGCGCTCGGCGAATACCAGCTGCAGGTGCTGTTCACCGGCACGTTCGTGGCGATGCTGCTGCTGCAGCCGGTGTACGGCTGGCTGGTGGCGCGCTTCCCGCGGCGGGTGTTCCTGCCGGTGGTGTACCTCGCGTTCGTCGCCTGCCTCGGTGGGTTCTGGTGGGCCTTCCATGCGCAGATGCCCGGCCGTGGCGGCGCGTTCTTCGTGTTCGTCGCGGTGTTCAACCTGTTCGCGGTGTCGGTGTTCTGGAGCTACATGGCCGATATCTGGCGCGACGCCGAGGCGCGCCGGCTGTACGGCTTCATCGCCGCCGGCGGCACGATCGGCGGGCTGCTCGGGCCGCAGATCACGAACCTGTTCGTCGAGCGGCTGGGCGTGGCGGACATGCTGCTGGTGTCGATGGCGTTCCTGCTGCTGTGCGTGCTGTGCATCGTCGTGCTGGCGCCGGCGGCGCGGCGGCGCGAGCAGGAGGATCCGTCCGTGCGCGCCGACGCGGCGATGGGCGGCAGCGTGCTGGCGGGCCTGCGACGCATCGCCGCCGACCCGCTGCTGCGGGCCATGTCGCTGCTGATGTTCTTCGGCGTCGGCGTCGGGACCCTGCTTTACAACGAGCAGGCGGCGATCGTGCGCGAGATGACCGCCGGCAATCCGGCGGCCGCCGAACAGGCGACCGCGTTCTATTCGATGATCGACAGCTGGATCAACTGGATCGTGCTGGCGATCCAGGTGTTCGTGACGCGCGCGCTGCTGACGCGCTACGGCGTGGCGCCGCTGCTGCTCGGCCCGGCGCTGGCCATCTTCCTCGGCTACGCGATGCTCGCCGCGGCGCCGTTGCCGATCCTGGTGGCGGTGGTGCAGGTGCTGACGCGCGCCGCCGAGTTCTCGCTCGGCAAGCCGGCGCGGGAAACGATCTACACGCGCGTCGATCGCGAGGCGCGCTACAAGGCCAAGGCGGCGATCGACACCGTCGTCTACCGCGGCGGCGACCTCACGTTCGTCTGGCTGCACAAGGGGCTGGCGGCGTTCGGTTCGCATGTGGTGTTCGCCAGCGGCCTCGCGGTCGCCGGCGGCTTCGTGTTCGGCGCGTGGCGGCTGGTGCGCGAGCAGGCGAAGCTGCCGGCGCGCTGACGGACCGTGGCGCTGACGGGCTGTGGTGTTGACGGGCTATTGTAGGAGCGGCTTCAGCCGCGACATCGCGTTCCGGCTGAAGGCGTTTCGCGGCTGAAGCCGCTCCTACTGGTTCTGTGAGGGCTCAACCCATGAAAAGTCGTGCTGCCGTCGCCCGTCGCGCGGGCGCGCCGTTGACGATCGAGACCGTCGACCTCGACGGGCCGCGTGCCGGCGAGGTGCTGGTCGAGATCAAGGCGACCGGCGTCTGCCACACCGACGAATTCACGCTGTCGGGCGCCGACCCGGAAGGCCTGTTCCCCGCGATCCTCGGCCACGAGGGCGCCGGCGTCGTCGTCGATGTCGGCCCGGGCGTCACTTCCGTGAAGAAGGGCGACCACGTCATCCCGCTCTACACGCCGGAATGCCGGCAGTGCGAGTACTGCCTGAACCCGAAGACGAATCTGTGCCAGGCGATCCGCGCGACGCAGGGGCAGGGCCTGATGCCCGACGGCAGCAGCCGCTTCA
>CAMPHE010000278.1 GCA_946885815.1 uncultured Arenimonas sp. | reverse complement strand
GTCGGCGCCGGCGAGAAGGACGGCGTGCTGACGTCGTTCTCCTCGCGCGGCAAGCGCGGCGAGAGCGGCACGTTCACGATGGCCGACGGCCGCGAATGGACGTACTTCAACGAGCCGACGATCGTCGCCACCGGCGTCGACATCATCTCGACCCGGGCGCTGACCGGCGCGCTGCCGCCGCTCGCGGCCGAGCAGGACGCCGCCGGCATCACCCCGGCGATGCTGCCGTTCTACACGCACATGAGCGGCACCTCGATGGCGACGCCGCACGTGGCCGGCATCGTCGCGCTGATGCTCGAAGCCAACCCGCATCTGACGCCGGCTCAGGTGAAGGCGATCCTGGAGGACACCGCGACCAACATGACCGGCCGGCTGGCGTGGGAAGCGGGCGCGGGCCACGTCAACGCGCACTCGGCGGTCGCCGCGGCGCTCGACCTGCGCGATTACGGCGGCACCGTGAACGCGCTGCGCACGTTCCACGCGAACGCGCTGCTGGCGCCGGGCGGCGAGCCGCTGCCGTTCTCCGTGTTCTTCAACCCGGTCGGCGAGCCCGAATACCAGGAATTCGAAGTCGGTGACGACGTCGCCTGGGTCGCGGCACGTGCCACGAGCCTCTACAGCACGATCGCCGTGGTGCTCACCGATCCGGACGGCGTCCGCTACGGGTCGTCGATCGCGCTGCCGGAGCTGGGCTCGACGGTCACCGCGGGCGGCCCCGGCAAGCCGGGCACGTGGAAGGTCAGCGTCAGCGGTATCGGTTCGGTGTCCGGCGTCGCGGTCGACCCGCTGGGCCTGACCAACGGCGTCGCCGCGCCGGCGCAGATCGACGGCGAGATCAGCTTCCTCAAGAGCGGCGGTTACACCGGCATGGACGACGTCGCCGCCCACCCGGCCCGGCAGGCGATCGAATTCGCGGTCGCCAACCGTCTCGTCGACGGCTATTCGGACAGGAAGTTCCGGCCGGACAACGTGCTCAAGCGCAGCGAGCTGGCGCAGTACCTGGTGATGGGTGCGAGCGTGCGCCAGTTCCTGCCGCTGGATGGCAGCCGTTCGATCTCCGACGTTTCCACCACCGCGTCGTATTACCCGTATGCGGAAGCCGCCGTCGCCACCGGCGCGCCGCTGCGCGACCTGTCGCAGACCCAGGCCGGCGTGATGAAGCGCGTGTCCGGCGGGTTCGCGCCGAACGGCACGGTGTCGCGGCTCGACCTCGCGTACTCGCTGGTGCAGGCGCAGGGACTGCAGTCGCAGGCGACCGCGTTCACCGGGCCGCTGACCGCGCTCTACGGCGGCGTGCGCGTGCCAGTGCTCGACTCCGCATCGGTGCCCGCCGACCAGCGCGGCTACGCCCAGCTCGCGCTCGACACCGGCGTGCTGAACGCCCGGTTCGAGCTGCGGCAGGGGCCGTTCGACCTGCAGCCGACGGTCGTGGCGTACTTCGATCCGACGGTGAAGGTGACGCGCGCCGCGTACGCGGTCGCGGCCGGCCGGTTCCAGACGCAGTTCCAGACGGCGGAGGACTGATTCCCCCCGAGTCCTCGCCGCTCTGTCGACGGCCCGGAGCGATCCGGGCCGTCTTTTCGTCTAGGGATTGACGATCAGTTCGCGCAGGTCGTAACCGTGCATCCGCGCGCGCGCCTTCAGGCCTTCGAGCGTGCGTGCGTCGATGACGCGTTCGCGCGACAGGATCCACAGGTGATCGCGGTCGGGTTCGCCGACGATCGCCCAGCGATAGTCCTCGTCGAGCGCGATCACCCAGTAATCGCCCCAGACGAACGGCAGCGCCGCCAGCCATCGCGGCGCGAACCGCACCTCGAGCTTCGCCGGCGCGTCGCCGCGCCGCGCCATGCCCTCGGCGACGAGCCGCGAACCATCGGTGCGCGTGCATTCATTGCGCACCGCGATGGTGCCGCCCGGGTCGAGCGTGTACGTGGCGGTGACGTCGCGCGCGCATTCGGCCTGCTCGTCCATCGGCAGCCGTGCGATCTCGTGCCAGGTGCCTGCGTAACGTTGCAGGTCCAGTTCCGGGACCGGCTTGAGCGGCGGGTGCGGATCGGCCGCGGCCGCAGGCCCGGCGAACGCGAGCGCGAGGGCGACCACGAGGGGAACGGTCGTTCGGGTCATCGGCGTGCTCCTGCAGTGGATTCCCGCAGGGTCGGCCCCGATGGATGCACCGCCGGTGAAACGTATACCGGCGTGTTCCGGGGAATTCAGCGGCGTGAACCCGGCGGCAAGATCAGCGCGGTTCGTCGACGACCGGCTGGTCCGGATCGTAAAGCTCGAAAATCAGGTGGATCCGGTCGATGTCGCCGTCATTGCGCACCGCGTGCATCTGCATGTTGTTCACCTCCACCGCGCGCCCGGCGGGCAGGTGCCGCCATTCGCCGCCGGCGAGGAACGTGCACTGCGGGTGGGTCGTCAGGGGCACGTGGATCTTGTGCGGCCAGCGTGCCGCCGGGTTGGCGTCGACGTGCGGATGGATCACGCCGCCGGGCGCCATCCGCGCCAGCATGACCCGGGGGAAGACGGGGCGGGCGTAGCCGTAAGGCGCGATCGCCTGTTCGACGACCGGCATCACCACGTCGCGGAACGCGGCCCAGATCGGCCGGTCGTACGACTGCGTCCACGACTGCGGCGAGCTGATGAAGCGGAACACGATGTGCCGCGTGCTGGACAGCGCGTCGAAGCGGTTGGGCTTGGACGCGTTCTCGGCGTCCCACACCGCTTCGGGAATCGCGAGCACGCGCTCGCGCAGCGCGTCGATGTCGACTTCACCGAGTTCGCGGAAGGAGGGCGTCTTGCGGGGATTGGGCTGCATGGGCGCATTTTCGCGCGCCGTGCGCCGGAAGGCGAATCGCGCGGGAAGCCTGCCTCAGCCGCGGGCGCAGACCATCCGGTCGCGGGTCTCGTCGCGCTCGCAGCGCACCACCGTGCCGGCCTCGCGGGCGCCGCCGTCCGACACGGGGACGCCGTACAGCCTCGCCAATGCGATCCAGTCCTCCATCTGGTCGTGGTTCGCGAAGGAATGGTCGCCGCCGTACAGCGCGGCGGCGTCCGCACCCAGCATCGCCGCGTCCGGCATCAGGACGCCGCTCGCATCGCGGCTCTCGCCGACGCTGTAGGTGGCGTCCGTCTCGTCCCCGGTGCCGGTCCTGAACCGGGTGGTGCTGCCGTCGGACCACCGGATCCCGATGATGTGCACCAGCGGAGCGCCGGTCTTCGCGTGCACGGCGGCCTCGAACCGTGCGGCGAGCGTCGCCGTCAGGACGTCGACCGGCGCATCGCCGGTTTCCCATCGGCGCGCCAATGCCAGTTCCAGCTGGTGGCGCAGAGTCGCGTTGGAAATGACTTCGAACGCGTCGTTGTGCTGGCCTTCGAACCGCTCGAGCGGGTCGCCGGCGAAACGCGCGGCGGGCCATTCGTTCCCGGCTTCGACCG
>CAMPHE010000277.1 GCA_946885815.1 uncultured Arenimonas sp. | reverse complement strand
CGCGCGGCTGGAAGCCCGCGCCGTTCCAGCGCGAAGTCTGGAAGCGCTGGCTCGCCGGCGAATCCGGCCTGCTGCACACGCCGACCGGCAGCGGCAAGACGCTCGCGGCGATCGGCGGCCCGCTGCTGGAAGCCCTTCAAGCCCGCGATCCCCCTGTAGGAGCGGCTTCAGCCGCGACCGCCAGATCGCGCGGGAAAAGCAGCATCGCGGCTGAAGCCGCTCCTACGACCCGGGGCGGGCCCGCGAAGCTGCGCGTGCTCTGGATCACCCCGCTCAAAGCACTCGCCAACGACACCGTGCGCGCGCTGCAGGAGGTCTCGCACGGCGTCGGGCTCGACTGGGTCATCGGCCTGCGCACCGGCGACGCGACCGCGAAGCAGCGCCGCCTCGCGCGCGCCGGCCAGGTCGACGTGCTGGTGACGACGCCCGAATCGCTGTCGCTGCTGCTGTCGTACGCCGACACCGCGCCGATGCTCGCCGGCCTGCGCGGCGTCGTCGTCGACGAGTGGCACGAGCTGCTCGGCAACAAGCGCGGCGTCCTGCTGCAGCTCGCGCTCGCGCGGGTGCGCGCGCTGGCGCCGGCGCTGCGCGTCTGGGGCCTGTCGGCCACGCTCGGCAACCTCGACGAAGCCCGCGACGTGCTGCTGCCGCAGGCGCCGGGCGCGGAGATCGTCACCGGCCCGAAGCCCCGTGCGCTCGTGCTCGAAACGCTGCTCCCGGCGAGCGGCGAACGCTTCCCGTGGGCCGGCCACCTCGGCCTGTCGCAGCTGCAGCGCGTCGTCGCGAAGCTGGCCGCCGCGCGCACGTCGCTGCTGTTCACGAACACGCGCTCGCAGGCCGAGCTGTGGCACCGCGCGCTCGCGTCGGTATGGCTGGAACCGCCGGGCACGCTCGCCCTGCACCACGGCTCGCTCGACCCGAAGCTGCGCGCCGGTGTCGAGCAGGGCCTGCGCGACGGCACGGTGCGCTGTGTCGTCGCGACGTCGAGCCTCGACTTGGGCGTCGACTTCCCGACGGTCGACCAGGTGCTGCAGCTCGGCAGCCCGAAAGGCATCGCCCGGCTGCTGCAGCGCGCCGGCCGCTCGCGGCATCGCCCCGGCGAGAGCGGGCACGTGATCTGCGTGCCGACGCACGCGCTGGAACTGGTCGAATACGCCGCCGCGCGCGCGGCGCTCGCCGCCGGCCGCATCGAACCGCGCCCGCCGCCGCGCCTCTCGCTCGACGTGCTCGCGCAGCACTGCGTGACGCTCGCGCTCGGCGGCGGGTTCCACCCGGACGCGCTTTTCGAAGAGGTCCGTGGCACGCACGCGTTCGCCGCGCTCGACCCGGACACGTGGCGCGACGTGCTCGCGTTCATCGTGCAGGGCGGCCGCGCGCTGGAGAACTACCCGGAATACCGCCGCGTCGAGGTCGGCGAGGACGGCGTCTACCGCGTGCTCGACCGGCGCGTCGGCTTCCGGCACCGGCTGTCGATCGGCACGATCACCAGCGACGGCAGCGTGCAGGTGAAGTACGCGAAAGGCGGCTCGCTCGGCTCGGTGGAGGAAAGCTTCATCGGCCGGCTGAAGCCGCGCGACCGCTTCCAGTTCGCCGGCCGCACGCTGGAGCTGATCGCGCTGAAGGACATGACGGCGGTCGTGCGGATCGCCAAGAAGGCCGACGGCGCGGTGCCGAAGTGGATGGGCGGGCGGCTGCCGCTGTCCGGCGAGCTCGGCCACGAGATGGAGCGGCTGCTCGCCGAGCCGCCTGCGTCGGCGGAGATGCGCGCTATCGCGCCGCTGCTCGGGCTGCAGGCCCGGCTGTCGACGCTGCCCGGCCCCGACCGGCTGCTCGCCGAGGCGCTGCGCGGCCGCGACGGCTTCCACCTGTTCGTGTTCCCGTTCGCGGGCCGTGCGGTGAACGAGGGCCTCGCCGCGCTGGTCGCGCGCCGCTGGGGGCGGCTCGTGCCGAACACGTTCTCGTACGCAGCGACCGACTACGGCTTCGCGCTGTCGGCGCAGGCCGAGACGGCGATCGACGTCGACACGCTGCGCGCGCTGCTGTCGCCAGACGGGCTGCTGGACGACCTCGCCGACAGCATGAATCTCGGCGAGCTCGCGCGCCGGCAGTTCCGCGAAGTCGCGCGCATCGCCGGGCTGCTGCCGCCGTCGCTGCCGGGCCGCGCGCCGCGGTCGCTGCGCCAGCTGCAGGCGTCGTCCGGCCTGCTGCACGACGTGCTGCGCCGCTACGACCCCGGCCACGTGCTGCTGCGCCAGGCCGAGCGCGAAGTGCTCGCCGGCCAGCTGGAAGTACGGCGCCTCGCCGCGGTGCTGGAGGCCAGCCGCGCGCGCACGCTGGAACTGCATCGCCCGCGCACGCTGACGCCGCTCGCGTTCCCGCTGTGGGCCGAATCGATGCGCAGCCAGCTGAGCACCGAGGACTGGCGGACCCGCGTTCAGCGCGCCGCTGGCCAGCTGGAGCAGCGGCATGGCTGAAGCCGCTCCTATATGGAACTGATGCCGGTCACCCTCGCCGGCGAGGCCGTCGAGCTGCATGCCGACCGCGCGCTGTTCTGGCCGGCGCGCGCGCGTCTGGTCATCGCCGACCTGCATCTGGGCAAGGGCGACATCTTCCGCCGCCACGGCATCGCCGTGCCCAGCGGCGGCACCGGCGGCGACCTCGCGCGGCTGGACGCGCTGATCGCGCGCACCGGCGCGGCCGAGCTGTGGGTGCTCGGCGACATGCTGCACGGTGACCCGGCCGGATCCCGGTGGCGCGCGGCGTGGAGCGCGTTCCGCGCCGCCCACCGCGACCTCGCGATCCGCGTGATCGCCGGCAACCACGACCGCGCGCTGCATGCCGCGGCGCTGGACGTCGCGATCGACGCCGCGGCCGTCCGCGACGGGCCGTTCGAATTCCGCCATGCCCCGGCGACGCGCCCCGGCGCGCACGTGCTCTGCGGCCACCTGCACCCGGTGCTGCGGCTGGCGCCGCTGCGGCGGCAATTCCCGGCGTTCGTGCTCGATCCGGACACGACGATCCTGCCGGCGTTCTCCCTGTTCACCGGCGGCTGGCCGGCGGACCCGCGCACGGACGCCGTGGTGGCCTGTGTCGACGGGGCACTGGTACCCGTCGCGCCCCCTTCACATCCGCGACCGTGACGGGGCGCACACGGCCTCGACGCGCTCGCGCCATACTGGCGTGCCGACAGGGGGCACGGAACGGGCGGACACGTGAGCGACACGGGAACGATACTTTGCGTCGACGATGATTCGACGGTACTGCAGGCGCTGCGCAGCGTGCTGTCGACGCAGTTCGGCGCCGACGTCGAGCTGGAATTCGCGCAGAGCGGCGAGGAGGCGCTGGAAATCCTCGAGGACCTGCAGGCACGCGGCCGCGAACTGGGCCTGGTCATCTCCGACTTCATGATGCCCGGCCTGCGCGGCGACGAGCTGCTGGTGCGGCTGC
>CAMPHE010000276.1 GCA_946885815.1 uncultured Arenimonas sp. | reverse complement strand
CGGCGCGAGCCGGAGATGGCGCTGGCAGAGGTGTTCTGCCCGCCGGCGACGCGCGCGCGTTTCCGCGCCTGGGGCGCGCTGGTGACCGAGCTGCGCGAGGCCGTATTCGAACTGAGCGACCCGCGCGTCACCGCGGTGAAGGCGCCGTGGTGGGCCGAGGAACTGCTGCGTTTCGCGGAAGGCCTCGGCCGGCATCCGCTCGCCGCCGACCTCGCCACCACGCCACCGGGCGGGGGCGGGACCGCAGGCGTCGGCGTGCCGTGGCGCGATCTGGCCGGCGCGGTGCTGCGGCAGGTGCACGCGGACGCGCGCCCGGTCGACCCCGCCGACGCGATCGCCCAGGTCCGGCCGCTCGCCGAAGCGCTCGCGGCGGCCGAATCGGCGCTGTTTCCGTCACGTCTGCCGTCCGCGCCGGACGCGATCGCGGTGCACCTGCTCTGGCAGCGCCTGCCGCGCGGCCTCGGCGACGACGACCATGCGCGCGTGCCGTTGGCGTTGCTGGCGCGGCACGGCCTCACCGGCGCGCAGCTCGCGTCCGGCGGGCCCGCCGGCGAAGCGCTGCTGCGCGACTGGGCCACGGCGCTGGTGCAGGCATTGCCGGTCGCCGTCGACGGCCAGCCGCTGTACCGGCGGCTGCGCGCCGGACTGGACCGGGTGGCATTGCGTCGTCTGGCGTCGGGCCGCGGTTTCACGCCCGAATCCGCACCGTTCACCGTCCTGCGGGCCTGGCGGCTGGCACGGCGTGGCTGAAATGCAACGTACCGTCCGTCCCGCCGCGCGGTTGCGATCGACGCCCGCCGACCGCACCTGATTCATTCGACCCTGATGGAGCCGCCGATGCCTCCCGTCCGCGACAACACCGCCCGCGCGCTGCCCGACGTCGCGTCCGACCCGCGGCCGGCGCTCGCCGGCGCCCTCGACTGGGTCGGCATGGGCCGGATCGAAATGCCCGTGACGCTGGCCGATGGCGCGGGCCGCGCCGCCACCGCGCCGGCGCGCGTGGATGCGTTCGTGAACCTCGCGCGGCCCGATGCGCGCGGCATCCACATGTCGCGGCTCTACCTGCACGTCGACGCGGCCCTGTCGGCCGAACCGGTCACGCCGGCGTCGCTGCGACGGCTGCTGAAGGACTTCCTCGAATCGCACGCCGGCCTGTCCGACCGGGCGATGCTGCGCATCGGTTTCGAACACCTGCTGCGGCGGCCCGCGCTCGCCAGCGATCACAGCGGTTGGCGGAGTTACCCGGTGACGCTCACGGCCGTGCTCGATCGCGGCCAGTTCGCGCTCGAACTGGGCGTGCAGGTGCAGTATTCCAGCACCTGTCCGGCGTCGGCGGCCCTGTCACGGCAACTGATCCAGCAGCAGTTCGCCGGCGATTTCCCGGAGGGCCGGGCACCGGACCGCGATGCGGTGCTGGCGTGGCTGGGCAGCGAGCAGGGCATCGTGGCGGTGCCGCATGCGCAGCGCAGCACCGCCGAGGTGCAGCTGCGGCTCGTGCCGTCGTTCGCCGGATTGCCGGTGGCGGAGGCGATCGATCTCGTCGAGGGCGTGCTGCGCACGCCGGTGCAGACCGCGGTGAAGCGCGTCGACGAGCAGGCCTTCGCCCGGCTCAACGGCCAGAACCTGATGTTCTGCGAAGATGCCGCCCGCCGCATCCGCGGCGTGCTGGCCGCCGACGAGCGCATCGCCGATTTCCGCGTGCGGGTCTCGCATCACGAGAGCCTGCATCCGCACGATGCGGTCGCCGTGGCGGTCAAGGGCGTGGCCGGCGGCTACACGGCGCTGCCGGACGGAATGGGGCGGTGAAACGGAAAGGGCGGTGACTCTGGCGCTTTTCGCGCCCTGTCCACCCGCGCTGCGCTCCGATACGCCCGTGACCACTCCCCGACACCACGTCAAGGACCCGGCTCCCGCCAGCAACGGCTGGAAGACCTGTCCGCGCGGCCACAAATACCGCGGCCCCGGGCCGTGCCCCACCTGCTGGAAGGGCCGGCCGGAGCCGGGTCGCAAGCACTGACGCGCCGTCAGAGGCCGCAGTCGAGGCCCTCGGTGCGGCCGAGCCGCTCGAGCGTCATCACCTTCGTGCCGTCGGCGCCGTCGAGTTCGGCCACCGCGTTCTCGCAGTCGACGAACGTGATGCGCAGCGTGCCCCAGGTCGTGCGCTGGATCTGCGCCGGGTCGAAGTCCGTCCAGCGGCCGCCGGTGGTGGCGTACATCGAGAACTCGACCTCCTGGCCGAAGTCCCACGCGCCGTCGCGCTGGCCGAGCAGGAAGAAGTTCTCGCCGTCGTCGTGGTGGCCGTAGAAGAACAGCAGCGCCATGTTGCCGTTGATCCAGTGCAGCTCGAAGCCCTGGCCGGAAGTCGCCGGCTCGAACCACGCGCCGATGAGTCCCTTCATGTCGCCGATCGCCGTCGTCGTGTCGCCGACGGTGAAGGTGTGCGTCTTCGTTTCGCCCTGGAAGGTCGACTCGAACGTCCACAGCCCGTGCGGCGCATTCGCCGGAATCGTGTCGTTCCAGTACCAGTAGCTGCCGCTGTAGTACTCCGGCGTGCCGTTCACCTGCGCCGAATCGAAGCTCCAGCTCTCGGCGACGCTCAGGTCGGGGCGCAGCACGCGGAAATTCGCCACCTGGCCGCGGCCCTGGTCGCGATAGGCGGCGAGATAGATGATCGGATCGCCCGGCATGAACGTCGTGGCGAGGTTCGGCGTGTCGGTGCCGGTCATCGTCCCGTTGCCGCTGCAGGTGGGCGACACCGGCGGCGCCGAATGGGTGGTGATGCGACCGATCGCCGAGTCCCGGTACGGCCGCTGCTCCGCGAACAGCGACGGTCCCGGGTTGGCGGGACCCGTGTGCGGCTCGATCACCGCCGCGCCCGGCGTCGCGTTCGCGCGCAGCTCCAGGTGCAGGTGCGGCCCGGTCGAGACACCGGAGCTCCCGACGCGTCCCAGCACCGTGCCGGCCGGGATCGCGCTGCCGATCGGCAGCGTCGTCACCGACCCCTTCTTCATGTGCAGGTAGTACGCGAGGGTGCCGTCGGCGTGGTGGATCGACACGTAGTTCGGCGTGTCCGGCGCGTTCATCGAGCACGAGCGGTCATTGAACGCGTCCGTGCGGCCGACGAGCGTGCCGGCCGCTACCGCGCGCACTTCGATGGCGCCCTGGTCGAGCAGCATCCACGGGAACGGTCCGATGAAATAGTCGATGCCCCGGTGGTTGTATCCCGACGTGGTGTCGTACGTGCGCGTGCCCCCGGTGTAGTCGAGCAGCTGGTTCGGGTAATCGGGGTCGAGGTCGACGAAATTCGAGATGCCGTGCCAGTCCTCGCCGATGCCGGGGGCCGGGCCGAGCGGCCAGCCGAGGCCGGACACCTGCACGCTCGATTTCGGCAGCCGGCCATCGCGGCGCAGCTGCTCGATGTTCTCGGCCGCCTCGGCGGCGAGACGCGCGATGAGCGCGTCGGAGACGTGGTCGG
>CAMPHE010000275.1 GCA_946885815.1 uncultured Arenimonas sp. | reverse complement strand
TGCGCGATGCGGCGCGCCACGTCCTGGATCATCAGCTGCTCTTCGGTGTATCGGAAGTCCACGGGCGGTCCCTCGTACGAAGCGAAAGGACGGATTTTAGCTTGACCGGCCGCGCGGCGGACGCGCAGAATTCATTTATCTTCCGATCAAGATAAAAAGATATATGGATCTCGACGCCTGGTCCGCCTGCCTGCGCACGCTCGCCGATCCGACCCGCGTGCGCCTGCTGGCGCTGCTCGAACGGGAGGAACTGACCGTCGCCGAGCTGTCGGCGGTGACGCGGCTCGCCCAGCCCCGCGTCTCGACCCATCTCGCCAAGCTCAAGGAAGCCGGCCTCGCCCGCGATCGCCGCGCCGGCGTGTCGGCCTATTACCGTTTCGACGCCGAAGGCCTCGACCCCGGCGAGCGTCGACTGTGGGAAACCCTGCGCGATGCCACCGACGACCCGCTGCTGCGGCAGGACGCCGACCGCCTGCCGGCCGTGCTGGCCACGCGCGCCGCCGACCGCAACTGGGCCGATTCCGTCGCCGGGGACATGGAACGCCACTATTCGCCCGGCCGCACGTGGGAAGCGCTCGCACGCTCGACGCTGCCGCTGCTCGAACCCGGCGACGTGCTCGATGTCGCTTCGGGCGACGGCGTGCTCGCCGAACTGCTCGCGCCGCACGCCCGCCGCTACGCGTGCATCGATTCGAGCCCGCGCGTCGTGGCGGCGGCCCGCGAGCGCCTGCGCCGCTGGCCGCACGTCGAGGTGATGGAAGGCGACATGCAGCAGCTGCCGTTCGCCGCGGGCGAATTCGACCTGGTGCTGCTGATGCACGCGCTCACCTATGCCGCGAAGCCGGCCGTGGCGCTCGCCGAGGCGACGCGGACCCTGCGTCGCGGCGGGCGCCTCGTCGCCACCTGCCTCGCGCGCCACGAACACCAGGCCGCGGTGACGCCTTTCGGCCACGTCAACCTCGGGTTCACGCCGCGGGAGCTGCGCCGCTTCGCCGAGAAGGCCGGGCTCGACGTGCTGGTGTGCGAGGTGGTCACGCGCGAGAAGCGCCCGCCGCACTTCGAAGTCGTCAGCCTGCTGGGGAGCAAGCCTTGACCCGTCTGCCGTGGCACTCGCCGACGCGCGCCGCAGCGCTGCTCGACGCGCTCGCCCGCCGGATCCTCGTGCTCGACGGCGCGATGGGCACGATGATCCAGCGGCATGCGCTCGACGAGGCGGCCTATCGCGGCGACCGCTTCGCGCGCGGCTACGACGACCTGCGGTTCGCGGCGGGCCACGCGCACGGCAGCGACTGCGGCTGCGAGTCGCGCGACCTGCGCGGCAACAACGATCTGCTGACGCTGACCCGCCCCGACGTCATCGCCGGCGTGCATCGCGACTACCTCGCCGCCGGCGCCGACCTGATCGAGACCAATACCTTCAACTCCACGGCGGTGTCGCAGGCCGATTACCGGCTCGAGCACCTGGTGCCTGAACTCAATCGCGAGGCGGCGCGGCTGGCGCGCGCGTGCTGCGACGAGGCCGAGGCCGCCGATCCGGCACGGCCGCGCTGGGTCGCCGGCGTGCTGGGGCCGACGAGCCGCACCGCGTCGATCAGCCCGAAGGTCGAGGACGCGGGGTTCCGCAACATCGATTTCGACACGCTGGTGGAGAACTATCTCGAAGCCGCGCGGGCGCTGGTCGAGGGCGGCGCCGACGTGTTGATGGTCGAGACGGTGTTCGACACGCTCAACGCCAAGGCGGCGCTGTTCGCGCTCGACGTGCTGTTCGAGGACCTCGGCGCGCGCCTGCCGGTGATGGTGTCCGGCACGATCACCGACCGCAGCGGCCGCACGCTGTCGGGACAGACCGCCGAGGCCTTCTGGTATTCGCTGCGGCACGCGCGGCCGCTGTCGATCGGCCTGAACTGCGCGCTCGGCGCGCGCGACCTGCGCGCGCACGTCGACATGCTGTCGCAGGTGGCCGACACGCACGTCAGCTGCCATCCCAATGCGGGGCTGCCGAACGCGTTCGGTGGATACGACGAAGGCCCCGACGAGACGGCCGCCACGCTGCGCGAGTTCGCCGAGGCCGGGCTGCTGAACGTGGTCGGCGGCTGCTGCGGCACGACGCCCGACCACATCGCGGCGATCGCGCGCGCGGTGGCCGGGCTCCCGCCACGCGCGGTTCCGACGGTCGCACCGTTCACGCGGCTGTCGGGGCTGGAGCCGTTCGTGATCACGCCCGACACGAATTTCGTCAACGTCGGCGAGCGCACCAACGTCACCGGCTCGATCCAGTTCAAGAAGATGATCCTCGAGGGCCGTTTCGACGATGCGCTCGCCGTCGCGCGCCAACAGGTCGAGAACGGCGCGCAGGTCATCGACGTGAACATGGACGAGGGCATGCTCGACGCCGAGGCGGCGATGCCCCGCTTCCTGAATCTGATCGCTTCCGAACCCGACATCGCCCGCGTGCCGCTGATGATCGATTCCTCGAAGTGGAGCGTGATCGAAGCGGGCCTGAAATGCGTGCAGGGCAAGGCGATCGTCAATTCGATCTCGATGAAGGAAGGCGAGGAGGCGTTCCTCCGGCACGCCGCGAAGGTGCGCCGCTACGGTGCCGCCGTCGTCGTGATGGCGTTCGACGAATCCGGCCAGGCCGACACGCTGGAACGCAAGGTCGAGATCTGCGCCCGCGCGTACGCGTTGCTGACCGGCGCCGGCTTCCCGCCGGAAGACATCATCTTCGATCCCAACATCTTCGCGATCGCCACCGGCATCGAGGAGCACGACGGTTACGCGGTGGCGTTCATCGAGGCGACCCGCGTGCTGAAGCAGCGCTTCCCGCTCGCGCACGTGTCCGGCGGCGTGTCGAACGTGTCGTTCTCGTTCCGCGGCAACAACCACGTGCGCGAGGCGATCCACGCCGTATTCCTGTACCACGCGATCACCGCCGGCATGGACATGGGCATCGTCAACGCCGGTGCGCTGGCGCTGTACGACGACATCGACCCGGCGCTGCGCGACGCCGTCGAGGACGTGGTGCTGGCGCGGCACCCCGACGCCACCGAGCGCCTGCTCGCGCTCGCCGAACAGCACCGTCCGCGCAAGGGCGAGGCGAAGGTCGAGGAGCTGGCGTGGCGCGACGCACCGGTCGACGCGCGCATCTCGCACGCGCTGGTGCACGGCATCGACCGCTTCATCGAGCTCGACGCCGAGGAAGCGCGCGTCGCCGCGGCGCGGCCGCTGGACGTGATCGAAGGCCCGCTGATGGCGGGCATGAACGTCGTCGGCGACCTGTTCGGCGCCGGCAAGATGTTCCTGCCGCAGGTGGTGAAGTCGGCGCGCGTGATGAAGAAGGCGGTCGCGCACCTGATCCCCTACATCGAAGCGGAGAAGGCGCGCACCGGCGACGCCGGCAGGGCCAAGGGCAAGGTCGTGATGGCGACGGTGAAGGGCGACGTGCACGACATCGGCAAGAACATCGTCGGCGTCGTGCTCGCGTGCA
>CAMPHE010000274.1 GCA_946885815.1 uncultured Arenimonas sp. | reverse complement strand
CGAACTCCTCGCCGCCGAGGCGGCCGAGCACGTCGCCGCCGCGCAGCTCCTCGCCCACGGTGCGCGCGACCGCCTTGAGGCATTCGTCGCCGGCGGCGTGGCCGAGGCTGTCGTTGACGAGCTTGAACAGGTCGATGTCGAAGAACAGCACCGAGATCGTGCGGCCGGCCTCGTGCATGTCGGCGGCCAGCATTTCCAGCCGCGACCGCCACGCGCCGCGATTGAGCACGCCGGTGAGCGCGTCGCGTTCGGACGCGTGGCGCACCTGCTTCGCTTCGGCGCGCGCGTGGTCGCGTTCCTCGAGCAGCCGCAGCATCCGCCGCGCGAGCCAGAAGATCAGCACGAGGCCCCACGCGAGCACGCCCAGCCCGGCCAGCACGAGCCACGCGGCCTGCTGGCCGGCACGCCACGCGCCGACGACCATCAGCAGCACCGAGACCACGACGTAGGGCACCCACGACGCGCGCCGCGCCACGCGGTCGCGCAGCACCAGCCACGCGACCACCATCGTCCCCGCCACCGCGACCGACGCACCGGTGACGAATCCGATCGCGAGGTCGCCGAGCGGGCTCTGCGCGAAGGCCGGCGCACTCGCGCCCGCCGCGACCAGCGCGGCGGTGCCGAGGACGAGCGACCGGGAGCGGGGAGCGGCCATGGCGACCATTGGAGCCGGGCCGCCCGGGCCTGACAAGGGCGGAAACGGCCGCGCGTCGCGATTCCGCCGACGGCGCCACAGTTTGCGGTGCGAAGGCTTCACGCCGGGCTGACGTCAGCGCACCCGGCGGCCGTGCTTCACCACCACGTCCACGTCCTGCAGCAGCGCGACCTGGCGCAGCGCGTCGCCGCGCACCGCGACGATGTCGGCGTACTTGCCTTCGGTGACCGTGCCGTAGTCGGCATCGACCTTCATCGCCACGGCCGGCCAGTACGTCGCCGCGCGGATCGCGTCGATCGCCGGCACGCCGAAGCGGTTGACCCAGACATCGAGCTCGTTCCAGGTGCTCTGGCTGTGGAATTTCATCGGGATGCCCGAGTCGGTGCCGACCAGCAGCACCACGCCGCTGCCGCGCAGCTGCTCGAACTTGCGCTGCAGCGTCGGCTGGCGTTGCGGCGTCTGCTGGAAATACGAGATGCGCTCGGGATGCGCGAGCGAGCCGCGGATGTCGGCGACGATCTCGGGCGTCAGGCCGCGATGCCACGAATCGGAATCGATGAATTCGTGGTTCCGCACGGTGTACGGGAAGTTGTAGAGGCCCTCGATCGTCGGCGTCCAGAACAGCGGGCCGAGCGCCATGTTCGCCGTGCGCTCGGCGAGCGCGTCCATCACGTCCTCCGGGAACTCCGGCGCCGCCGCGAACCCGGTGTGCTCGAAGCCGTCGACGCCGTGCCGCAGGCCACGCCGCACTTCCTCGGGCCGGTGCGCGTGCGCGATCACCGGCAGATCGTGCGCATGCGCCTCGGCGACGATCGCCGCGACTTCCGCTTCGCTCATCTGGTCCTGGTCGATCAGCTTGATCACGTCGACGCCGGCCTGCGCGAGGCGACGGACCTTGGCGCGCGCATCGGCGGGCGAATCCACGCCCCAGCGGAACGCCTCGGTGCCCGGGTACGGCTTCTTCTGGATGAAGGGACCGGACACGTACATCGTCGGACCCGGGATTTCGCCGGCGTTGATCGCGTCGCGGACCGCGATCGAGTCCTCGAGCGGCCCGCCGAGGTCGCGCGCGCTGGTGACGCCCGCCATCAGCAGCTGCGCGGCCGACGCCGGCATGATCGTGGCGCGCAGCCGCGACAGGTACGTGCGGTCCCAGTAGTCGTAGTCGGCGTGCCCGTTGATCATCAGGTGCACGTGCATGTCCCAGAGCCCGGGCAGCACCGTCATGCCTTCGGTCGACACGACCTCGACGCCGGCCGGCACCGGCAGCGTGTCGACGGTGCCGACCGCGACGATCCGCTCGCCGTCGACGAGGATCACGCTGTCGCGGATCGGCTCGCGCAGCGTGCCGTCCACCAGCGTGCCGCCGACCAGCGCCAGCGTCGCCGCGCCCGCCGGCGCCGCCAGCACCAGCCCGAGTACCGCGCCGACCCATCGCATCCGCATCGTCCGTTCCCCGTCCCGTGGTCGCGTCGAGCGTACCGCACGTCGCGGCGGACCCGGCGCGCGCGCCACGACGCGCAGGCGACGCGGCCGGTGCTAGGGTCGCCCGAAAAAGGAGGATCCCATGGCGACGCGCTACTACCTGCGACTCCCCGACCCCGCGAACGCGCGCGGCGACGACGCGGACCTCGCGTTCCGATCGGAAGGCGCGGCGGGATTCGCCGAGGAACTGCAGGCGGCGCTGCGCACGCCGGTGCTGTTCGAGCGCTGGCGGGCGAAGCAGGACGAACCCGACGAGATCGATCCGTCGCTCGGCGCCACCGATCCCGCGGCCATCGTCACCGGCGAGGACAAGCATCTGGATGTCTGGCTCGTGGCGACCACGTCGCTGCCCGGGCCGGTGTTCAAGCAGCGCATGCGCTGGCTGGCCGGGTCGCACTGGCAGCTGAGCGACGTCAAGTCGGCCTGACCGCGACCGGGTGTCGCGGCGCGGAGGCTGCGCGATAATCGCGCGTCCTTCCGGAGCGCCCATGTCCCTGTTCGCGATCCTCCATATCCTGGCCGCGCTGGCGTGCGGCATCCACGCGGTGCGCAACGGCCAGCCGATCTACTGGCTGCTGATCCTCTTCATGTTCCCGTTCCTGGGCAGCGTGGTGTACGTGGTCGCGATCGTGCTGCCGGAAATGCGCCACAGCCGCGGCGCGCGGCAGGCGTCGCGCAAGGTGCGCACGCTGCTCGACCCGGGCCGCGAACTGCGCGAGGCGCGCGGTGCGTACGAAGACGCCGGCTCGGTCGTGAACCGGCTGCGGCTCGCCGATGCGCTGGTCGCCGACGGCAAGCCGGCCGACGCGCTGCCGCTGTACGAGGGCGCACTGACCGGCCTCTATGCCGACGACCCCGAAATCCTCGTGCGCAAGGCCCGCGCGCTGCTCGAAAGCGGCCGCGCCGGCGACGCGAAGACCACGCTCGACACGCTGATCGCCGCGAAGCCCGAGTTCCGCTCCGCCGCCGGGCACCTCACCTACGCGCGCGCCGTCGCCGCGCTCGGCGACCGCGACAAGGCGCGCGAGGAGTTCGACGTGCTGGTCGATTATTTCCCCGGCCTCGAGGCCCGCGCGCGCTACGCCACGCTGCTGCGCGAATGGGGCGACACCGCCCGCGCCCGCGGGGTCGCGGCCGAAGCGATGCGCATCGCGGCGCGCCTGCCGGCGCACAGCCGGGCGGCGGACAAGGCGTGGATCGCCGCGCTGCAGAAGATCGATCGCGGCGGATGAGGACGGGCGGACCTCGAGAGCGCCCTCACCCCGTGTTCTGGATGCCCGCCGCGATCCCGTTCACCGTCGCCACCAGTGCCCGGAACGACGCGTCCTCCGGCCTTCCCGCCGCGCGCCAGCGCGCCAGCAGGTC
>CAMPHE010000273.1 GCA_946885815.1 uncultured Arenimonas sp. | reverse complement strand
GCGCATCCCCGACTGGCTGTCGGCGGTCGGCGCGCTGGGCCTCGACCACAAGCTGGTGTACTTCGACACGCGCGACGAGGTGCTGCTGAAACGCTATTCCGATACGCGCCGGCGGCACCCGCTGAGCCACGGCGGCCTGCCGCTGGCCGATGCGATCGAGCTGGAGCGGCAGGCGATGCGGCCGCTGCGCGCGATCGCCGACCTGGTGATGGACACCTCCGAACTCAACGTGCACCAGATGCGCCGCCAGGTGGTGACCGAACTGGGCATCGAGGCGCAGCAGGGCATGTCGCTGCTGTTCGAATCGTTCGCGTACAAGCGCGGCCTGCCGGCCGACGCCGATTTCGTGTTCGATGCCCGCGCGCTGCCCAACCCGCACTGGGACGCGACGCTGCGGCCGCTGTCGGGCCGGGACGCGGCCGTGCGCCGGCATCTGGACGCCGAGCCGCACGCGCAGGAATTCCTCGCGCAGGTCACCGCGCTGCTCGACACGTGGGTGCCGCGCTTCGCGGCCGAGACGCGCAGCTACCTGACGGTGGCGGTCGGCTGCACCGGCGGCCGGCACCGTTCGGTGTACCTCGCCGAGGCGCTGGCCCGGCATTTCCGCGATGCCGGCCGCGACGCGGTGCTCACCTTCCACCGCGAGCTGGAGTGACGCCCCGCCCGTCGCCGGGCGCGCGGGCGGAATGCTAAGGTTCCCGGCATGACCGTGGGCGTGTTGCTGCTGACGCACGAAGGGATCGGCACGTCGCTCATGCGCGTGGCGCGGCGGCTGTTCGGCGCCGAGCCGGAACTGCCGCTCGACGCGTACGAGGCGACGTGGGACGACGACGCCGACACGCAGCTGCCGGCCGCCAGCGCGGCGCTGCGCCGGGTCGACCGCGGCGACGGCGTGCTGCTGCTCGTCGACCTGTACGGCGCGACGCCGGCGCGCATCGCCGCGCGTCTCGCGCAGCTGGGCACGCCGGCGAAGCGCGTCAGCGGCCTGGGCCTGCCGATGCTGCTGCGCGTGCTGAACTACCCCGAACAACCCCTGGACGAACTCGCGCGCACGGCGGCGGCCGGGGCGCGCAACGGTGCGGTGATCGACGATGCTTGAGCGCGAACTGAAGGTCGACAACCGCCTCGGGCTGCACGCGCGTGCCGCCGCGAAGCTGGTGCAGCTGCTGTCGGGCTTCCAGGCGCAGGCGACGCTGACCGGTCGCGGCCGCGAGGTGAACGCCAAGAGCATCATGGGCGTGCTGCTGCTCGCCGCCGCGCCGGGCGCGACGCTGGTGCTGCGCGTCGAGGGCGAGGACGAGGCCGACGCGCTCGCGGCCTGCGCGGCGCTGTTCGAGCGCCGGTTCGACGAGGACGACTGATGCGCCGCGCGCTGCGCGGCCAGGGGGCGTCGAAGGGCGTGGCCCTCGGACGCGTGCGCGTGCGGCATCCGCAGGCGCTGGTGGTCGACGAGCGGCGCATCGCGGCGGCCGACGTCGATGCCGAGATCGAGCGACTGCACCGCGCGCTCGACGCCACCCGCGGCGAACTGCGCGACCTGCGCGAACGCCTGCACGGCGCGCTGGCGCACGAGGTCGGCGAGTTCATCGACCTGCACGCGATGATCCTGGACGACCCCGACCTGCTGCACGGCCTCGACGACCTCGTCCGCACCGGCCGCTACGGCGCCGACTACGCGCTGAAGCTGCAGCGCGACCGGCTGGCGGCGGTGTTCGAGGGCATGCAGGACGATTATTTCCGCAGCCGTCGCGAAGACCTCGACCACGTCGTCGGCCGCATCCACGCGGCCCTGCACCGGCGCCACGACGGCGGCGACGATCGCGACGCCGGCGTCGCCGGCGTGTCGGGCGACGTGCTGGTGTGCGACATGGTGGCGCCGGCGGAACTGGCCGAGCTGCAGCAGCAGGGCGTGGTCGCGGTGGTCGCGGCCAGCGGCAGCCCGCTGTCGCACAGCGCGATCCTCGCCCGCAGCCTGCACCTGCCGCTGGTGCTCGGGGGGGGCGAGCTGCTGGCGCTGGCCAACGACGGCGACGCGCTGATGGTCGACGGCGGCACGGGCGAACTGGTGCTGGAACCGGGCGCCGACGACCTGCGCCGCTACCATCGCCGCCGCGCCGCGCTCGGTCGCGAACAGGTGCAGCTGACGCGGCTGCGGCGCCAGCCGACACGCACGCTCGACGGCGTCGACATCGGCCTGTACGCGAACGCGGAATCGCGCGCCGACATCGCCGAGGCGCATGCGCTCGGCGCCGACGGCATCGGTCTGTACCGCACCGAATTCCTGTTCCTGCGGCGGCGCGAGCTGCCGACGGAGGACGAGCAGTTCCTCGCGTACCGCGACCTGGTGCTCGGCATGGCCGGGCGCGTGGTGACGATCCGCACGCTCGACCTCGGGGCCGACAAGGCCGACCACACCGGGCTGGCGCTGCGCAGCGAGCCGAACCCGGCGCTCGGGCTGCGCGGCGTGCGGCTCTCGCTCGCGCACCGGCCGCTGTTCGTGACCCAGCTGCGGGCGATCCTGCGCGCGGCGGCGTACGGGCCGGTGCGGATCCTGGTGCCGATGGTCAGCGGCCGCGAGGAGATGCTCGAGGTCGGCGAGCTGGTGGAGCAGGCGCGCGTCGGGCTGGTCGCCGACGGGCTCCAGACCGGCGAAGGCGTCGAGCTCGGCGCGATGATCGAAGTGCCGGCGGCGGCGCTGGCGCTGCCGGATTTCGTCGACCTCGTCGATTTCGTTTCGGTCGGCACCAACGACCTGGTGCAGTACCTGCTCGCGGTCGACCGCAACCACGAGGCGCTCGGCGAGCTCTACACGCCACGCCACCCGGCGATGCTGCGGCTGCTGTCGGAAGTGTTCGCGTACGGACGGCGCGAAAACGTGCCGGTCGCGGTCTGCGGCGAAATGGCGGCCGACCCGGCCAACGTGCCGCTGCTGCTGGCGCTGGGCCTGCGTGATTTCAGCGTGCACCCGGGCAGCGTGCTGGAAGTGCGGCGGGCGGTGCGCGCCGCCGATCTCGGCAGCCTGCGGCGGCGCGCGCCGTCGCTGCTGCGCGCGCATGACCGCGCCGGCATCGAGACCTGGCTCGCACGCGGCTCGCCGCGACCGCCATAATGCGCGGGTTCACCGGAGCGCCCGATGGCCGAAGCCGTTCGCCACGACAGGACTTCCCGGCAGCTGCGGCTGCTGTCGGACGCGCTCGGCAGCGGCCGGCTCGGGCCGGTGCGCCGGCTGGTGAACAGCCTGTCGCCGGCCGAGATCGGCAACCTGCTCGAATCGCTGCCGGTCGCGCAGCGCGGCATCGTCTGGGGGCTGGTCGACCCGGACGATGACGGCGAGGTGCTCGTGCACGTCGGCGACGACGTCCGCGAGAGCCTGCTCGCCGAGATGGACCCGGACGAGATCATCGCCGCGGTCGAAGACCTCGACATCGACGACCTGGCCGAACTGGCGGGCGACCTGCCCGACACGGTGATCGAGGAAGTCCTGAAGTCGATGGACCGCGAGAACCGCGAGC
>CAMPHE010000272.1 GCA_946885815.1 uncultured Arenimonas sp. | reverse complement strand
CCAGCGCGGTCTGCCGGCTCAGCAGGTGGAAGCCCTGGAACACGAAACCGATCTTTTCCAGCCGCAGCCGCGCGAGGCCGGCCGCATCGAGCGCACCGACATCGACACCGTCGCAGCGGTAGGTGCCGGCGGTCGGCGTGTCGAGGCAGCCGAGCAGGTTCATCATCGTCGACTTGCCCGAACCCGACGCCCCCATGATCGCGAGGAATTCGCCGCGCTCGACGCGCAGGTCGACGCCGCGCAGCGCGGTCACCTCGCCGGCGCCGCCCGGGTTGTAGACCTTGGTCAGGTCGACCGCGTCGATGATCGGCACCGCGGCGTTCATGCCGCGGGCCGTTCCTGGCCGACGACGACGACGGTGCCTTCCTCGATCGCGCCGGCGATTTCGGTCACCGTGCCGTCGGACGCGCCCAGCCGCACCGGCACCGGCTGCAGGCGACCCTCGACCAGCGTCCAGACGACACCGCGACGCGCGGTCGCGATCGCGCGCAGCTCCGCGTCCCAGCGCTGCTGCTGATCCGGCGAGAGCGTGGCGCGGAACGCGGCGAAATTCCGCGTCATCGCATCCGCCATCCGCGCCCGCATCGCTTCCTGCGACGGGCCGCCGGCGGTGGCGTCGCCGGTGCCACGGCCGCCGCGCGGACCGCCGCCGGTCTGCCCGGTCGCCGGCGCCGCCGCGCGACGCGCTTCGGCCTGCTGCCGCAGCTGCGCCATCGCCGCGTCGAACGCGGCCTGCTGCGTCGCATCGGGCTGCAGTTCCGCGGCGATGCGCGGCAGGTCCTGCATCATCCCGCCACGGCCACCGCCGGGCGTGCCGGTGCCGGGCTCGCCGGCGGCCTCGACCACCTCGTCCGGCGGCGTGAATCGCAGCGCCGCATTGGCGACGCGCAGCACGTCCTCGCGCTGGCTGACGACGATCTCCGCGCTCGCGGTCATGCCCGGCAGCAGGCTCAGATCGGCGTTCTCGACCTGCACCACCACCGGGTAACTGATCACGCTCGACGTCGCGGTCGCCGCCAGCCGTACCTGCCGCACCTCGCCGCGGAACTGGCGGTCGGGGAAGGCGTCGACGGTGAACGACACCTCGAGGCCTTCGCGGATCTGGCCGACATCGGCTTCGTCGATGCTCAGGTCGATCTGCATCTGCGACAGGTCTTCCGCGATCTGGAACAGCACCGGCGTCTGGAAGCTCGCGGCGACCGTCTGCCCCGGTTCCACCGCGCGCAGCAGCACCACGCCGTCCACCGGCGAGCGCAGCGTCGTGTAGCCGACGTCGAGTTCGGCATTGCCCACCGCGGCGAGCCGCTGTTCCACCGCCGCCCGCGCCGAGACCACGCGTGCCCGCGCCTGGTCGCGCGCGGCCAGCGCGGTGTCGGCTTCGGCCCGCGCGATCAGCTGCCGCTGCACGAGGTCGGCCTTGCGCGCGTAGTCGGCTTCGGCGTTCTTCGCCGTCGCCTGCGCTTCGGACACCGACGCGCGCGCGCTGGCGAGATCGGCCTGCGCCTGTCGCAGTCGCGTCGCGAGCGGGGCCGGGTCGAGCGTCGCGATCGGCTGGCCCTTCGTCACGCGATCGTTGAAATCGACGAGCACGTCGAGCACCTGGCCGCTGACCTGCGAGCCGACATCCACTGTCGTGGTCGCGCGCAGCGTGCCGGTGGCCGAGATCACGACGCGCACGTCGCCGCGCTCCACCGTCGCGGTGCGCCAGCCACCGGCATCGCCGGTCGCGTCGCGGCCGAACCACCACCATGCGGCGAGGCCGGCCAAAGCCACGGCGGCGACGAGGCCGGCGAGCGGCAGGCGACGGGGACGGGCGGGAACAGGCATCGCTACTCCGGGGGCGTGCGGCGGACAGCCGCGTCGACCGAAGTTAACGCGGCGGGTGTCGACGCGTTGACGCGGGCGCGGCCGCGTGGCCGCTGCGGTTCAGCCGGGCGTGAAGTCAGGGCCGGACGTGATCCGGGAACGTGAGCGTCGCGGTCGTGCCACGTCCCGGCGTGCTGTCGAGGGCGACGTGCCAGCCGAACCGGTGCGACAGCCGCCGCACGATCGAGAGCCCCAGGCCCTGTCCGGGCTTGCGGCCATCCGCGTCCCAGTACGGCTCGAACGCGTGCGACAGCGCTTCGGGACTCATGCCGACGCCGGTGTCGGCGATGGTCACGCGGCCGCGATCCAGCGTCACCGTGATCGAGCCCTCGTCGGTGTACTGGCTGGCATTGCGCAGCAGGTTCGCGACGAGCACCGACACGACGCGCGGCGGCGCCATCAGGTGGAAATCCTCGTTCTTCACCAGCGTGATCGTCACCGGTTTGGCACCGAGCATCACGCGGGTGCGCTCGACTTCCTCGTCGAGGATGTCGCCCACCGCGAAATCGTCGTCGGGCAGGCCGGTGTCCTCCTCGCGGGCGAGGATCAGGAATGCCTCGATCAGCGCCTCCATGTCGCGCCCGGCGCCCTGTATGCGCTTGAGCGCCCGGCGCGACATCGGCGACAACCCGTCGTCGGCCGCCATCATGTCGCCGGCGACGCGGATCACCGCCAGCGGCGTGCGCAGTTCGTGCGAGGCGTCGCGGGTGAAATCGCGTTCGCGCTCGACGAACGCGCCGATGCGGCTCGTGTAGTCGTGCAGCGACGACGCCAGCACCAGTGTTTCGCCTTCGACATCCAAGGGCAGGTTCTCCGGCTTGAGTACGCTCGATTGCGGGTTCTTGGGGTCCCACTGCTTCACCTGGCCCGCGAGCCAGACGATCGGCGACACGGCGCGCTTCGAAGCGCGATACGTCGACCACGCGATCACGTAGATCACCGCCAGCACCAGCGCCAGCGGCAGCACGCCGAACCAGAATGCGAGATCGTCGAGGCGCTGCTGCTTGAACTTCAGCACCAGCGTGCGGCCGTCGCCGGCGTCGTCCACCAGCACGAGCGCGCCGCCCTGCGTGCGCGGCAGGCTGTGGAAACCCGCCGGAAGTTCGCGCAGATCCGCCGGCAGCGCGGCGCGGTCGGCGGCGTCGTCGACCAGGAACGCGTCGAGGTGGAACGACGAAGGCAGGTTCGCGGCCACGCCGCCGCCGCGGTCCCAGAAATGCGCGGCTTCTTCCTGCAGGGCGCGCTTGGTCAGCACGTGCTTGAGCACGGCCGAAGCGCCGTACACCCCGAGTACGGCCGCGAAACTGATCGCGGCCGCCTGCAGGATGAAGGCGATCCAGATCTTCCGCCGCAGCCCCGTGCGCCGATCGGGCATGTCGCCGCCGCGCCGGGATCAGGCTGCGGGCGGCGCGTCGAGATCGGCGATGCGGTAGCCGGCGGTCTGCACGGTGTGCAGCAGCGGACGCTCGAACGGCCGGTCGATCGCCTTGCGCAGGTTGTACAGATGGCTGCGCAGGGTGTCGGAATCGGGCAGGCCGTCGCCCCAGATCTCGCGCTCGATGTCGCGGCGGGTGACGACGCGCGGCGATTCGCGCATCAGGATGCCGAGCAGGCGCAGGCCGATCGGCGACAGCGCGATCTCCTGGCCGGCGCG
>CAMPHE010000271.1 GCA_946885815.1 uncultured Arenimonas sp. | reverse complement strand
GCGCCGCACGCACCTGCCACGACCAGGCGAGCAGCCGCGCGACCGGCACCACGAAGCCGAAGGCGACCGCCGACGCCGCGACCGCCGTCACCGCCCAGCCGCGCGCGCCGCGCAGCACGCGTCGCGGCGGCGGCACCAGCTGCGGCCCGGCATGCCGACGCGCGCCGCGGCCCCAGCGTTCGAGCAGCAGCAGCAGCGCGACGACGCCGACGATCGCGAACGCCAGCTGCGCCGCCGCCGGCAGCGAGAACAGGCCGAACCACGCCTTGTAGACGGTGGTGGCGAGCGTATCGACGCCGAGGATGCTCACCGCGCCGAAATCGGCCAGCGCTTCGAGCAGCACGAGGGTCAGGCCCGCCGCCCACGCCGGCCGCGCCATCGGCAGCGCCGCGCCGAAGAACGCGCGCACCGGCCCGTGGCCGAGCGAGCGCGCCGCGTCCATCGCGGCGCTGCCTTGCCGCAGGAACGCCGCGCGCACGAGCAGGAACACATAGGGATACAGCACCAGCGCCAGCACCGCCGCCGCGCCGGGCACGCTGCGCACTTCCGGGAACGCGGCCGGGGCGAGACCGGCGGCACGCCACGCGGTCTGCACCGCGCTCGAATAGTCGGTGAGCCCGACGTACACGAACGCGACCACATAGGCCGGAAGCGCCATCGGCAGCATCAGCGCCCAGTCGAACAGACGGCGGCCGGGCCATTCGAAGCGCGCGCTCGCCCACGCCAGCGCGACGCCGGGCACGCCGGCGAACAACGCCAGCAGCGCGAGCAGGAACAGCGTGTCGCGCGTCGCCGACGGCAACACCTCGGCGCGCAGGTGCGTCCACACTTCCGGCGCCGCCGTGCCGTAAGACGTCGCCAGCCAGAGCACCGGCAGCAGCAGCGGCAGCGCCAGCCCCCAGGCCAGCGCGCGCGGAACGCCGCGACGCATCGCGGCGCGCATCAGGACCTCAGTGCCAGCCGGCGCGGTCCATCAGGCGGACCGCCTCCGCCTGCCGGTGCCCGGCGACCGACACGTTCACGCGGTCGGCCAGGAACCGGCCCCACTTCGCGACCACCGGATCGAGCGCCACGCCCTTGCGGACCGGATACTCGAAGTTCACCGCCGCGAACCGGTGCTGCACTTCCTCCGAGGCGAGCCATTCGAGGAACGCCTGCGCCTCGGCCTTGTGCGCCGACGCCGCGACGATGCCCGCGCCCGACACGTTCACGTGCGTGCCGGCGCCGTCCTGGTTGGCCCAGAAGATCTGCACCGGGAACGCCGGGTCGTCGTGCTGCAGCCGGCCGAGGTAATACGTATTGATGACGCCGACGTCGCACTGGCCGGCGGCGACGGCTTTGGCCAGCAGCGTGTCGTCGGCGAACGACGGCGCCGCGAGGTTCGCGACCCAGCCGCGCACGACCTGCTCGGTGCGCTCGGCGCCGAGGCGCTCGATCATCGTCGCGACGAGCGACTGGTTGTAGACCTTCTTCGCCGAACGCAGGCAAAGCCGGCCCTTCCATTTCGGATCGGCGAGGTCTTCGTAGGTCGACAGTTCGCCCGGCTGCACGCGCTGCGTCGAATACACGATCGTGCGCGCGCGCTGCGACAGGGCGAACCAGCGGCCCTGCGGGTCGCGCAGGTGCGCCGGCACCGCGGCGTCGAGCTTCGCCGACGTCACCGGCGCCAGCAGCCCGCGCTCCGCCGCCTGCCACAGGCTGCCGGCATCGACGGTCATGAACAGGTCGGCGCGCGTGTTCGCGCCTTCGGCGGCGAGTCGCTCGATCAGCACCGGGGCGCCGTCGGACAGGAGGCGCACGGTCGTGCCGGTCTCCTGCGTGTAGAGATCGAAGATCGGCTTGACCAGCGGTTCCTTGCGCTCGGTGTAGACCACGAGCTCGGCCGCGTGCAGCGCCGGCGCGACCAGCGTCGCGGCCAGCAGGATCGGGAAGAAGCGCTTCATGTCCACTCCGGAGGGTTGGTCCGGCAAATGATAACGGTTCTCATCTGCAAGGCCAACCGGCCCCGGCGTGGCTAATCGACGCCGCGCACCTGCAGCGACATTCCGTCGACCGCGACGATCCGCACGCGCGTCCCCTGCGGCAGGTCGGGACCCTCGGCGACCCAGAACGCGTCGCCGATCTTCAGCCGCCCGCGCCCGTCGACGATCGGCTGCTCGAGCGGGTGCACCTGCCCGACCAGCTGCTCGCCACGGCGATTGAGCAGCGGCCGGTCGCTCGGCATGGCCCGGTTCCGGAAGAACTTCAGGTACACGAGGATCGACAGTGCCGAGAACGCGCCGAACGCGACGCCCTGCCACACGATCGGCAGGTCGGGCACGCCGAGCAGCGTCGCGAACACCGCCAGCGCGGCGAACCCGAGCCACAGCAGGAACATTTCCGGGATCACCATCTCCCCGGCCATCAGCAGCAGCGCGAACACCAGCCACGCGGTCTGCACCGTCGTCATCGCTCAGCTCCCGCGCGCCGGCGGCGGCGACTTCGCGCCGTCGAGCGACAGGGCCTCGCGCGCCAGCCCGGCGATGCCGCCGAGCGAACCGATCACGCCGGTCGCCTCCATCGGCATCAGCACGAACTTCTGGTTCGGCGCCTCGGCCAGCGCCTTGAACGCTTCGATGTACTTCTGCGCGACGAAGTAGTTGATCGCCTGCACGTTGCCGCCGGCGATCGCGTCGGAGACCATCTGCGTCGCCTTGGCCTCGGCCTCGGCCAGCCGCTCGCGCGCCTCGGCGTCGCGGAACGCCGCTTCGCGCTGGCCTTCCGCCGCGAGGATCGTGCTCTGCTTCTCGCCCTCGGCCTTGAGGATCTCGGCCTGCCGGAAGCCCTCGGCCTCGAGGATGTTGGCGCGTTTCTCGCGCTCGGCCTTCATCTGCCGCGCCATCGAGTCGACGAGGTCGCGCGGCGGCTGGATGTCCTTCAGCTCGATGCGGTTGACCTTGATGCCCCACGGATGCGTCGCCTGGTCGACGACGCTGAGCAGCTTGGCGTTGATCTCGTCGCGCTTGGACAGCGATTCGTCGAGGTCCATCGAGCCGATCGCGGTACGGATGTTCGTCATCACCAGCGCGATGGTCGCCTGCTCCAGGTTCGACACCTCGTACGCCGCCTTCGCCGCGTCGAGCACCGAGAAGAACACCACGCCGTCGACCTTGACGACCGCGTTGTCCTTCGTGATCACGTCCTGCGACGGGATCTCGAGCACCTGCTCCATCATGTTCACCTTGCGCCCCACGCGCTGGTACACCGGCACCAGGATGTGCAGCCCCGGCCCGAGCGTGTGCGTGTAGCGGCCGAACTTCTCGACGGTCCATTCATAGCCCTGCGGCACCATCCGCACGGCCTTGAACATGAACACGATCGCCAGCAGTACCAGTACGCCGAACAGGAATTCCATCTCGTTCTCCCCCGGGTTTCGACACCAAGTGTAGCCGGCCTGCGCTGGCGCGCAGATAGGGCCCTGCGCGGGAGAGATTCGCAGTGGACGCGCTGCGCGAGGTCCCGGCCCGGGGACGCCCGTGAACC
>CAMPHE010000270.1 GCA_946885815.1 uncultured Arenimonas sp. | reverse complement strand
GGCGTGGGCGTCGGGGCCTGGGCGAGCGCGGCACCGGCCAGCAGGGTGGCGAGCGCGACGGCGAAAAGACGGGTTACGGGCATGCGTGAACGACTCCGGGAACGGGGCCGGCGGTGGCCGGCGAAAACAGCGAGAGGGCGGCCATCGTAGCCGGCCGCGGGTTAATCATTCATTGGCGAGCACGCGCGGTTCAGGCAGGCCGAGCGCGCGGATGCGAGCGACCACGCCGGCGATCGCCGCCGCCTTCACCGGGCCGACCCGCACGCGCCAGAGGACGCCGCCCTGCACGCTCGCGTCGTCGACGTCGACGTCCTCGACGCCGGCGTCCTCCAGCTGCCGGGCGATGCGGCGGGCCGTGTCCCTCTCGCGGAACGCGCCGACCTGCAGCAGGCGCGGCCCGCCGGCGGCGGCGACCTCCGGCAACGGCCGGCGCGCCGCGGCGCCGGCGGCGCCGGCACCCCCGGAGCCCGAAGCGCGTGCGCCGCCAGGCAGCGCCCGCACTTCGACCGCCGCGGTGCCGGAACGGTCGAGGCCGAGCTTGATCGCCGCCGCATAGCTGAGGTCGATCACGCGGCCCGGGTGGAACGGGCCGCGATCGTTCACGCGCACGACGACGCTGCGCCCGTCGTCGAGCCGCGTGACACGCACGTAGCTCGGCAGCGGCAGCGTCTTGTGCGCGGCGCTGAAGCCGCACATGTCGTAGATCTCGCGGCTCGACGTCTGCCGGCCGTGGAATTTCTGCCCGTACCACGACGCCGTGCCGCGCTCGACGTAGCCGTCCGGGCTCGTCAGCACGCGATACGACTTGCCGAGCACGGTGTACGGCGTGCGGTTGCCGTAGGCCGACGGCGGTTCGTCGCGCGGCTCGGGTTCGACGAGGCCGCTGATGTCGAGCGCGTGCTCCGGCGCGCTGTCGCGCACGCCCGGCGCGTACAGGCCGCCCGGCGTGTAGTCCTCGTCGCGGTGGTCGCGCACCTGCCGGCACGCGGCCGGGATGCCGGACGCCGCGGCCGCGGCCGACGCGCGCGCCGCCGTCGCCGGTGCGGTGGGGCGCGGCGCGTCGGGTTTCGCGGTCTTGCCGCCGCAGCCGGCCAGCGCGAGCAGCGCCGCCAGCCCCAGTGCGCCGGACGTTCGCGTCACGGCATCCCCGGGAGCGGCTCGCCGGCGATCTCGCGCGCGAGCTGGTAGACGGCCATCGCGTACATCGGCGAGCGGTTGTAGCGGGTGATCACGTGGAAATTCGGATAGCCGAACCAGTGCTCGGTGCCGCCGACGCCTTCGAACGTGAGCAGCGTCGCGGGCAGCGTCGACGCCGGCGTCGCGGCCGGGCGATAGCCCTTCGCCGCCAGCTCGGCGGGCGTGTATTTCGCTTCCAGCGTTTCCGGCGCGAACGGCGCCGCACCCGGGTCGGCGGCCGCGCGCGCGACGACCGGCTGGTCGCGCTGCCAGCCGTGCGCGACGAAGTAGTTCGCGACCGAGACGAACACGTCGGGCAGCGAGCGGAACAGGTCGCGGCGGCCGTCGCCGTCGCCGTCGCGCGCGTAGGCGCGGTAGCTCGACGGCATGAACTGGCCGTATCCCATCGCGCCGGCGTAGCTGCCGGTCATCGTCGCCAGGTCCAGCCCTTCCTCCTTCGCCAGCAGCATCGCCTGCGCCAGTTCGTCGCGGAAGAAGGCGCCGCGCTGCAGTTCGCGCGGACGCTTGGCCGGGTCGCCGCTCGACGGATAGAAGAAGCCGAGCGTATAGAGCGCGTCGAGCACCTTGTAGCTGCCGGTGTTGCCGCCGTAGCTGGTCTCGACGCCGATGATCGCGACGATCACTTCCGCCGGTACGCCGGTGCGGGTCTCGGCCTGCGCCAGCGCGGCGCGGTGTTTCGCCAGGAACTCGCGCCCGGCGGAGATTCGCGAGCCGGTGACGAAGATCGGGCGGTACGTCGCCCAGGTGCGCACGCCTTCCGCCGGGCGCGACATCGCGTCGACGATGCTCTGGCGCATTTCCGCCCGCTGCAGCCACGCCGACACCTCGGCGGGCACCAGGTGGTATTTCGCCGACGCGTCGGCGACGAATTTCGCGTGACGCGTCGGCAGGTCGGCCTCGACCGGCCAGTCGGCCGGCGGCGGCTGGTCGACGGCCGAGACCGGGCGTGCGGGGGGCGCGGCGGACGCGTCCCCCGGTGGCGTCGCGCCCGGAACGACGGCGGGCGCCGAAGCCGGCGCCGGCGCGAGCGGCGCGGCGGCCGGTGGCGTGTGCGCGCAGGCGGCGAGGACGCCGAACAGCGTCGGAAGGATCAGCGGACGGACGATTCGGGACATGGCTCGCAGCGTGTTCGGAATGCCCGGAAATCTAACACGGCGTGTCGCCGCGCCCGCGCGTCGCCTGGCTTCACGCATGCGTCTTGCGATGCGCGCGTGCCGACATCACGATGCCGAAACCGGCCAGCAGCGACACCGCCGACGTGCCGCCGTAGCTCAGCAGCGGCATCGGCACGCCGACCACCGGCAGCAGGCCGGCGACCATGCCGCCGTTCACGAGCACGTAGATCGAGAATGTCATCGCCAGCGCGCCGGCGAGCAGCCGCGAGAAGGAATCGCGTGCCTGCGCGGCGATCCACAGGCAGCGCCCGATCACGAACAGGTAGAGCGCCAGCAGCGTGACCACGCCGATCCAGCCCCATTCCTCGCTGAGCACCGAGAAGATGAAGTCGGTGGTGTGTTCAGGCAGGAAATCGAGGTGCGCCTGGCTGCCCTGCCCCCAGCCCTTGCCGGACAGCCCGCCCGAGCCGATCGCGATCTTCGACTGGATGATGTTCCAGCCGGCACCGAGCGGATCGTTCTCGGGGTTCATGAACGTCAGGATGCGGTCGCGCTGATACGGCATCAGGAACATCCACCCCACCGGCAGCGCGGCGACGCCGAGGCCGGCGAACAGCGCGATGCGCCACCACGCGATGCCCGCCAGGTACACGGCGAACACGCCCGACGCGGCGACGAGCATGCCGGTGCCCAGATCGGGTTGCAGGATGATCATCGCCACCGGCAGGCCGATGATCGCGGCGCAGATGGCGAGCACGCCCCAGCGCGGCGGCAGCACCGCCGCGTGCAGGTACCACGCCAGCATCATCGGCACCGACAGCTTCAGCAGTTCGCCGGGCTGCAGGTAGAACACCCCGAGGTTCAGCCACAGGTTCGCGCTGCGGCCGGAGCCGAACACGAACACCATCGCCAGCAGCACCAGGCTCCCGGCGTACGCGAGCGGCGTCCACAGCCGCAACCGCGCCGGCGGCAGCCGCGAGACCAGCACCATCGCCACCAGGCCGATGCCGAAGCGGGCGCCCTGCGACACGACCAGCCGGCTGTTCTCGCCCGACGCGCTGGCCAGCACGCCGAGGCTGATCAGCATGATGGCCAGCAGGCCCAGCAGCAGCGGCAGGTCGACCTTGTCGAACAGGCGCGCCACCATCGCCTGCGCCCAGCGCAGCACGGCGATCACGGCGGCGTCTCCGCGGCCGGCGGCAGCAGCCACGCGTCGAGGA
>CAMPHE010000269.1 GCA_946885815.1 uncultured Arenimonas sp. | reverse complement strand
TGTTGATGATCTTGATCAGCGGGTTGATGGCCGGGCCGGCGGTGTCCTTGTAGGGATCGCCGACGGTGTCGCCGGTGACCGCGGCCTTGTGGGCTTCCGAGCCCTTGCCGCCGTGGTGGCCTTCCTCGATGTACTTCTTGGCGTTGTCCCACGCGCCGCCGCCGGTGCACATCGAGATCGCGACGAACAGGCCGGTGACGATCGTGCCCATCAGCAGGCCGCCGAGCGCGTCGGGGCCGAGCACGAGCCCGACGATGATCGGGATGAACAGCGGCAGCATCGACGGGATGATCATTTCGCGGATCGCCGACTTCGTCAGCAGGTCCACGGCCTTGTCGTACTGCGGCTTGCCGGTGCCTTCCATGATGCCGGCGATCTCGCGGAACTGGCGCCGCACTTCCTCGACGACGGCGCCGGCCGCGCGGCCGACCGCCTGCATCGCGAACGCGCCGAACAGGTACGGGATCATGCCGCCGATCAGCAGGCCGATGACCACATCCGGATTGTCGATCGAGAAGTCGACCGCGCCGATGCCGAACTTCTCGCCGAGCTTGTGCGAGTAGTCGGTGAACAGCACCAGCGCGGCGAGGCCGGCCGAACCGATCGCGTAGCCCTTCGTCACCGCCTTGGTGGTGTTGCCGACCGCGTCGAGCGCGTCGGTGGTCTTGCGGATCTCCGGATCCATGCCGCTCATCTCGGCGATGCCGCCGGCGTTGTCGGTGATCGGGCCGTACGCGTCGAGCGCGACGATCATGCCGGCCATCGACAGCATGGCCGTCGCGGCGACCGCGATGCCCATCAGCCCGGCGATCTCGTAGCAGCCCCAGATCGCCGCGGCCACCGCGAGCACCGGCGCGGCGGTCGACTTCATCGACACCGCGAGGCCGGCGATCACGTTGGTGCCGTGGCCGGTCTCGGAGGCCTTGGCCACCTGCTGCACCGGCGCGTACTCGGTCGCGGTGTAGTACTCGGTGATCACGACCATCGCCGCCGTCAGCCCCAGGCCGATGATCGCGCACCAGAACAGCGGCATGCCCAGCGCGGCGCCGAACATCTCGGTCGACACCCACCAGAACGCCGCGGCGGCCAGCACGCCCGACACCGCGAGGCCGCGATAGAGCGCGTTCATGATCTTGCCGCCGTCGCGCACCGAAACGAAGAACGTGCCGATGATCGAAGCGACGATCGACACGGCACCGAGCACCATCGGGTAGATCACGCCCGCCCAGCCGTACGTGGCGAACGCGATGCCGGCGATCAGCATCGCCGCGATCACCGTCACCGCGTAGGTCTCGAACAGGTCGGCCGCCATGCCGGCGCAATCGCCGACGTTGTCGCCCACGTTGTCGGCAATGACCGCGGGGTTGCGCGGGTCGTCTTCCGGGATGCCGGCCTCGACCTTGCCCACCAGGTCGGCGCCCACGTCGGCGCCCTTGGTGAAGATGCCGCCACCGAGACGCGCGAAGATCGAGATCAGCGACGAGCCGAACGCGAGGCCGATCATCGGCTGCAGCGCCGCCTGCACGGTCTCCGCCGTCTGCACGCCGCTCGACATCACGAACCAGAAGTAGCCGGCGACGCCGAGCAGCCCGAGGCCGACGACGAGCATGCCGGTGATCGCGCCGCCCTTGAAGCTGACGTTCAGCGCGGTATTGAGGCTGACGGTCGCCGCCTGCGCCGTGCGCACGTTGGCGCGCACCGACACGAACATGCCGATGAAGCCGGCGAGTCCGGACAGGATCGCGCCGATCGCGAAGCCGATGGCCGTGGGCCAGCTGCCCAGCACCAGGCCGATGACGAAGAACAGCACGACGCCGACGATCGCGATCGTCATGTACTGCCGGCGCAGATACGCGCCCGCGCCTTCCTGGATCGCCCCCGCGATCTGCTGCATGCGCTCGTTGCCGGCCGGCTGGGAAACGATCCAGCGGGCGACGAAGACGCCATAGAGGATCGCGATCGCCGCGCAGGCCATCGCGAGATGCAAACCGTACTGCTCGAACATGCCAACTCTCCCCGGAGTGCAAACCGTGAACAAACGGAAGCGGCCGAACGGCCGCCCTCGGCGAGTATGGCAAACGCGGCCCGGCCGGCGCCACACGGGCTCCGGCGGGGAAAAAGCAGCGATATTTCCGCCGGTCTACTCTTCGGCGTCGTCTTCGCGGTCGGCGGCCGGATCGGGCTCCTCGCCCTCTTCCAGCGGCGTCGCGGTGCCGACGTCGATCTCGCCGCGCGGTACCGGCTCGGCGGGGCGCGGCGTCTCTTCCGGCGGAAGCTCGCCGCGCTCGACGGCGGCATCGGCGGCCGCGTCTTCCTGGACCATCCGCTCGGCCGCGCGGTTTTCGGAAACGCCGGTCGAGGCGCGGATCCGCTGGATCGCCGGGTCGGTCTGCGCGAGGACGGCGGCGGACGCGGCGAGGGTGCCGAGCAGGAGCAGCGGACGGACGATCGGGCGGATCATGGCGTTCTCCGGCAGCGGGGACGGGACCAGTGGACCGCATCGGCGGTGATGGCGACGACGATGCATGGCGCCCAGCCTGAACGCAACGGCCTGTTCAGGGGGTGGCAGGGCACCGCGGCACCGGTCGCACCGGCCCGTCGCGGCCGAGCGCGGCTAGATTCCATGCCGCCGGCGCGTACTCCGGATCCAGCGCCAGCGCGCACCGGAACGCATGGCGCGCGCCGGGCACGTCGCCGGCCTCGCGGCGCGCGAAACCGAGGTTCGTCCACGGCCGCGCCTTCGCCGGCGAGGTCGCGACGGTCGTGGTCCACAGCGCGATCTCGCTGCGGTAATCGGCGACGCGGTCGGCCGTGCGCGCGCCCGCCGCCAGCGCGAGCAGCCCGGCGAGCCCGAGCGCGAGCCGCCGCGACGGGACCGCGACCACCGCCACGGCGACGGCGAGCAGCGGCCCCGGAAGCGCCGCGTACAGATGCCGGTCGTTCGCGAGGTCGAAACGCGGCAGCAGCGAATTGGCCGGCGCGAGCTGCAGCAGATACCACCCGAGCGCGAACGCGAGCCACGGCTGCGTGCGTCGCCGCCGCCACGCCACGACGGCGGCGACGATGAAGGCGACGACGACCATGACGTGGCGCGGCGCGAACGCGGCGGGCACGCGCACGTCGGGATCGATGTCGAGCACGCGGCCCGGCAGCGGGCCGGTCAGCAGGTACGCGTGCGCTTCGAGCTGGCCGAGCAGCTGCGCGCCGAGGCCGCGCGTCTGCAGGCTCCAGCCGAAGAAGCTGTGGTAACCGGGCGTGAGCCACGCCGCGAGCGCGACCAGCGGCAACAGCCACACGAGCGGGCGCAGCGGCGCCAGGGCGGCCCGCGCGTCGAGGCCCCCGCAGCGTGCCAGCAGCCACCACGCGACCGGGGCGACGATCGCCGTTTCACGCACGAGCACCGCGGCGACGAACGCGACGGTGCCGAGCCGCGAACCGCGGGACCAGGCGACCAGCGCGGCGAAAACCAGCGCGGTCGACAGCGCGATCGACCGGCCGCTGACGTAGGCCACCGCCTCGGTCGCGGCCGGATGC
>CAMPHE010000268.1 GCA_946885815.1 uncultured Arenimonas sp. | reverse complement strand
CGCTCAGCCAGGGTCTCGACGGCGTGGAACTCTCCGAAGCCAAGTAGGAGCGGCTTCAGCCGCGATGCTCCACCGCGCCACCCCATAGGCCACCCCCGGCACGGACTTCCCGTGCCGGCACGCGCATCCTCTCCGGCCCCGCCGGTCAAAGGAGCGCGCCCCATGTCCAGGTCATCGCTGTTCGCCGCCGGCCTCGCGCCGCTGCTTCTGCTCGCTTCGGCCCCGACGCCCGCCGCCGAGAGCTACGACAACTGTGCGGGCTTCATCGATTCGATCCCGACCACCATCAGCTCGCAGGGCGTCTGGTGCATGCGCGCCGACGCTTCGGCGGCGCTGGCCTCCGGATCTGCGATCTCGGTCAGCGTCAACAACGTCACGATCGACTGCAACGGCTACAAGCTCGGCAATCTCGGTGCCGGCCCCGGGAACGCGGCCACCGGCATCGTGGCTCTCAACCGGCTGAACGTCACGGTGCGCGATTGCAATCTGCGCGGGTACTACCTCGCGGTCTTGCTGGTGGGGGGCGGTCACCTCGTCGAGGACACGCGCGCCGAAGCGAACGGATACGCCGGCCTGCAGGTCGCCGGCGACGGCTCCACGGTGCGCCGGAACTTCGTCTTCGATACGGGCACCGGCGTGCATGACCCCGCCGCGGCGATCATGACGAGCGCGCAGGTCGATGTGCTCGACAACACGATCAGTGGCGTGGTCGCGACGAACGACGGGTCCGGGGTGATGGGAATCCGCAGCAACCCGGGCATCGGTGGCCGCATCGAGGGCAACGCGATCGGCGGCCTGGTCACCGTCGGGGGTACGCCGTACGGCATCTTCATCGACAACAGCGGCGGCGGCCTCAGCGTCGCCCGCAACCGGATCACGAACGGCGGCACCGTCGCGGGCTCCGGCGTGCAATGCGCCGGGTTGCCGAAAAGCATGCTGGTCGACAATCACATGCTCGGCTTCACCGACGGCTGGGTCGGCTGCGAGGACGTGGGCCTGAACTTCGCGCAGTGAATGGCCGCGCGTTCCGGCGACCTGCCATCGCCGGACGCGACAGGCTACGCTCGGGGCATGTCCCTGATCCGATCATCGACGGAACGCCGGCTCGCGAGCGGCATGCTGCTGCTTGCCGCGATCGCCGCGTCGGCGGGCAACGGGGCGGCGCGCGCCGCCGACCCGTCGCCCCTCGACCGCTGGAGCCTGTCGATCGGCGGCTTCGACATCGCCAGCGACACCACGATCACCGCCAGCGCCGGCATGGACGGGCAGACCGCCGCCGGCACGTTCAATCTCGAAGACGACCTCGGGCTCGACGACCGGCAGCCGGTCGCGCATGTGCGCTTCGAATATGCGACCGCGCCGAAGCAGGCGCTGTGGCTCGAGTACTTCGGCTACGCCCGCGACAACGAGGCGGCACTGGCGCGCACGATCGTCTACGAGGGCGATACGTACGAAGCCTCGGCGCGCGTGCGCGGCCAGCTCGACTACGACTTCGCCCGGGCCGCCTACCGCTGGTGGTACGGGGACGCCGCGACGGTCTGGGGTCTGGGCGCCGGCCTCGCGTGGTACCGGGTGGAGACGCGGCTGGCCGGCGAGGCCACGATCGAGGGCGAGACCGTCGACGCCTCGACCGGCTCGTCCGACGCGGCGTTCGCGCCGTTGCTGATGCTCGGCTGGCGCCACGCATTCTCCGACCGCTGGCGCGCCTACGCGGACCTGTCCGGCGTGGCGAAGGACGGCGGGGCGCTGCACGGCCACATCATCGACGCCGCCGTCGGGCTGGAATGGCTGCCGACCCGGCATGTCGGCATCGGGCTCGAATACGGGCACACCGACATCCGGCTGGTCCGCGACCGCGACTTCTGGGACGCGCGCCTCGACCTGGAGCTGCGCGGCCCGACGCTGTTCCTGCGGCTGCGCTGAGCCGCCGGCCGGCGACGGCGGCGCCGGCGCGGCGGTAGAATGCACGCCATGCCGACGTCCTTCGCCAGCCACCTGCTGATCGCCATGCCGGCGATGGACGATCCCAATTTCCGCCATGCGGTCGCGCTGCTCTGCCAGCACGACGAAGGCGGCGCGATGGGCATCGTGATCAATCGCGTCTCCGAATACACGCTCGGCGAGCTGCTGGCGCAGATGGACATCGTCGCCGGCGACGCGGCGCTGGCCGATGCCGGCGTCCTCACCGGCGGCCCGGTGCAGCCCGAGCGCGGCTTCGTGCTGCACGACGACCCGCGCGAATGGAATTCCACGCTGCGGCTGGCGCCGGGGCTGGCCGTGACCACCTCGCGCGACATCCTCGACGCGATGGCGCGCGGCGACGGCCCGCCGAACGCGCTGGTCGCGCTCGGCTACGCCGGCTGGGGTGCGGGCCAGCTCGAAGCCGAGCTGGCGCAGAACAGCTGGCTGACGGTGCCGGCCGACGACGCGATCCTGTTCCGCACGCCGCTGGCCGAACGCTGGCAGGCGGCGACGCGGGGCCTCGGTTTCGACCCCGGGCACCTGTCGTCGACCGCCGGCCACGCGTGAGCGGGCCGACCACGCTGCTGGGCTTCGATGTCGGCGCACGCCGCATCGGTGTCGCCGTCGGCAATACCGTGTCGCTGAGCGCGCGCGAGGTGGGCGTGCTGGACGTGCACGAAGGCGGACCCGACTGGCCGCGCCTCGACCGCTGGATCCGCGAGTGGCATCCCGACGCCCTGGTCGTCGGCGACCCGGCGACACTCGATGGCGGCGACCAGCCGATCCGCGTGCGCGCGCGCGCGTTCGCGCACGAGCTGGCGCGTCGCTACCGGCTGCCGGTGCAGCAGGTCGACGAGCGCACCAGTTCCATCGAGGCCGCCCAGCGTTTCGCCGCCGGCCGCGCCGCCGGCGCCCGCCGCCGCCGCGAAGCCGCGCAGCTCGACGCGCTCGCCGCCGTGGTCATCCTGGAACGCTGGCTGGCCGAACCCGATTCCCGTCTTCCCCTCGCCGACACGTCCCCATGACGCCCGTGCCCCAGACCTGCGCCGATGGTCGCCTGCGACACCTGCTGACGCTCGACGGCCTGCCGGCCGCGACGATCGTCGACCTGCTCGACCGCGCCCAGGCCCGGGTCGTCGCCGCCGCCGGCGGTACGACGCTGCGCGAACGCTTCGCGGGCCGCACGCTGTGCACGCTGTTCTTCGAGCCGTCGACGCGCACGCGCGGCAGCTTCCAGCTGGCCGGCACGCGGCTCGGGATGGACGTGCTGGCGTTCGACGCCTCCACCTCGTCCACCACGAAGGGCGAAACGGCGCTCGACACGCTGCAGACGCTGGAGGCGATGGGCGTGGACGTGTTCGCGATCCGCCACGCCGGCGACGGCGCCGTGGCCGAGCTGGCGGCCGCGGCGGCACCGGGCACGCGCGTGATCAACGCCGGCAGCGGCCGCGCCGCGCATCCGACGCAGGGCCTGCTCGACATGCTGACGATCCGGCAGGAGAAGGGCGCCGATTTCGGCCGTCTGCGGGTACTGATCGCCGGCGACGTGCGCCATTCGCGCGTCGCGCGCTCCGACCTGCACGCGCTGCGGGCA
>CAMPHE010000267.1 GCA_946885815.1 uncultured Arenimonas sp. | reverse complement strand
GGCACGACATAGCCACCCTTCGGCGCCTCGACGACGAGCGTCGGCTGCACATCGTCGCGCAGCGGGATCCGCCAGACCTGCGGCGTCGACTCGTCGTAACGGGTCATCGTCTGCCCGGACACGTCGGACGGCGTGCGCGTGTACGCATAACCGCGGAAGTCGATCATGCGCGAAGCGGGTCCCGCCTTGAACGCCAGCGGCACGCTGCTGCCGCCGAGCGCCGCGGCGCGGGCATCGGCTTCGCGGGCGACGCGCAGCCACGCTGCGCCATTCGCCGCGACGCGTTCCAGCACCGACACGATGGTATGGCGCGTGCTTCGCACCCGTTCCGGATACGGGCGCCACGAATGCGTCTCCACCAGCATCGCCAGCCGGTTGCGCAGCCAGAAATAGCCGGTCGAGAACCGGGGCGGGGCGACGCCGTCGTCGATGCCCGACGCCGGGTCGTCGCCGACGACGAACGAGGGGTAGAACGCCACCGGCAGATGGCCGTCGCGTTCGAGATCGGCGATGACGCCGTCGCGCCACGCCCGGCCGACCGCCCGCAGCGCCGCGTCGCCGGCGTGCACGGGCTCGGCGGTGATCGAGATGTCGTGCTCGAACTGGGCGCCGTCCGTCGCGTGCAGGTCGACGAACGCGAGCGGATCCCACGCGTCCACGAGTGCGAGCATCGCCTGCATTTCCGGCGCGTCGGCCTTCGCCCAGTCACGATTGAGGTTGAGGTTGCGCGCGGTGACCCGCCAGCCCATGGCTTCCGGTCCACGCTGGTTGGGGCGGTTCCACGCCGCGAAGCGCTCGTGGCCGTCGGCGTTGAACACCGGCACGAAGACCCACACGAGCGCGTCCAGCGCGCCCGGCGCGGCGTCGCCGTCGAGCACTTCGCGCAGCGCCAGGAAGCCGGCGTCCTTGCCGTCGATCTCGCCCGCGTGGATGCCGCCGGAGATCAGCACCACCGGCACGCCGCGCGCGCGCGCGGCCTCCGGAGTCAGCGCGCCGCTCGCGGAAGCGACGAGGGCATGCAGCGGCCGGCCTTCCGGCGTGGTGCCGAACGTCGTGCACCGCACGCGGTCGGGATGGCGCTCGGCGAACGCTTCGCACAGCGTGGCCACCTCGTCGATGCGACCGGTCCGCAGGAATCCCGAGCGCTCCGCGAGCGTGGTCAACGCCGCCTCCGGCCGCGCGCCGAGGCGCGGTTCGTTGGCCGCATCGGCCGACGCGAACGCGTCGTCGAGCGGGACGAACGGGGCCAGCAGCAGCGACGACAGGAGCAGGAAGGTCGGGCGCATGGTTCGGGTCCTGGCGAGGCGGGGCGGAAAAAAACGGAGGGCCGCGCGAGCGGCCCCCGTGCAGCGACGCGGTGGCGTCGCGCTCAGCTCTTCGAAGACTTCTTCGCGGCCTTCTCGGCGCGCTTTTCCTTCAGCGACTTCTCGGGTTTCTTCTTTTCCTGCTTCTTCTGGTTCAGGCCCTTGGCCATGTCGTTCTCCTGCGCGCCGGTCGGCGCCTGCGGAACATGCCCGAGAGCACGCGGCGATTCAACTGCCTGCGCGCCGTGCCACGCGCCCGCATTCAGAACCGTTCCGCGGCGCCCAGGTAGCGCCATTCGCCCGGCGCCATCTTCGCCAGCGGCACGCGGCCGATCCGCAGCCGTCGGCACGCGCGCGCCTGCAGCCCGACGGTTTCGCACAGGTGCGACAGCAGCCCCGGGCGCACGCCCTTGATCGCGAACCGCAGACGCTGCTCGCTCTGCCAGCTCACCTTGAACGGCGGCACCGGCCAGCCCTCGAATCGCGCGTCGGCGGTGATGCGCCGCCAACCGTAAGGCGCGAGTTCGCCGTCGACGTCCACCAGCCATTCCTGCTCGAGCTGCGCACCGCGATCGGCCAGATGCTTCAGCACGCGCCCGTCCTGGCTCCAGACCATCAGCCCGGCGTCGGGCGTCGCCAAGGGCAGCGCGGGGCGCAGGCGCGCGAAATGCCGCTTCAGCGTCCGCCAGCCGGAAGCGTCGGCCGGCCAGCGCGTCTCCGGCACAATCGCTCGTCGCACCGCCTCCGCGTCGCCGGCCTCGAAGCCCGCCGGCTTGTGCCACGCGATCGTCGCCGGTTCGGCGGCGTCGAGCGTCGCTTCCGGGTCCAGCGTCACGGCCTGCGTCGTCACCAGGTGCTGGGGCTCGTCGACCACGGCCCCGTCCACGCGAACCCAGCCTCCTTCGATGTAGCGGCCGGCATCGCCGCGCGAGCAGCCGACGAGCTGGACCAGCCGGCGATCCAGTCGCATCGGTTCGCCGGGACGCCGCACGGGCGAGGTTTCGGGTGGAGCGTCGGGCATCGGGAACCGGCGGCGTCGAAGCGGGCGGCCAGTCTAGGCGCAAAGCCCGTGCGCGGCCGGACTCGTTGCAGGGGTGGCCAGCCCGGGCGGATAATCCCGGCGCCTGTTTCATTTCCGGAATGATGAAGATGCTCGACCCGAACCTCCTTCGTGGCCAGCTCGCCGACACCGCGGCCCGCCTCGAGGCCGCGCGTGGCTTCGCGCTCGACGTCGAGGCGCTCGAGCGGCTCGAAGCCGAGCGCAAGGCGATCCAGACGCGCACGCAGGAACTGCAGAACCTGCGCAACACGCGCAGCAAGGCGATCGGCATCGCGAAGGGCAGGGGCGAGGACACGGCCGCGCTGATGGCGGAAGTCGCCGGGCTCGGCGACGAACTGAAGGCATCCGAAACCCGGCTCGATGCGATCCGTGCGGAGCTGGAACGCATCGCGCTGGGCGTGCCGAACCTGCCCGACCCGACGGTGCCGGGCGGCGCCGACGAGAGCGGGAACGTCGAGGTGTCCCGCCACGGTTCGCCGCGCGCGTTCGATTTCGCGCCGAAGGACCACGTGGAACTCGGCGCCCGCGACGGCTGGCTCGACGGCGACACCGCCGCCAGACTCAGCGGCGCCCGGTTCACGGTGCTGCGCGGCCCGCTGGCGCGACTGCACCGCGCGCTGGCGCAGTTCATGCTGGACCTCCACACCGGCGAGCATGGCTACCTCGAAACCAACGTGCCGCTGATCGTCAACGCCGACAGCCTGCGCGGCACCGGCCAGCTGCCGAAGTTCGAAGACGACCTGTTCGCGACCGAACTGGGCGACGGCCGGCGCTACCTGATCCCCACCAGCGAAGTGCCGCTGACCAATATCGTCCGCGACGCGATCGTCGACGACGACGCGCTGCCGCTGCGGATGACCGCCCATTCGCTGTGCTTCCGCGCCGAAGCCGGCAGCCACGGCCGGGACACGCGCGGAATGATCCGCCAGCACCAGTTCGAGAAGGTGGAGCTCGTGTCGATCGCGCGGCCCGGCGAAAGCGACGCCGAGCACGAGCGCATGACGCGCTGCGCGGAGATCGTGCTCGAGAAGCTCGGGCTGCCGTACCGGCGGATGCTGCTGTGCACCGGCGACATGGGCTTCAGCGCCCGCAAGACCTTCGATCTCGAAGTCTGGCTGCCGAGCCAGGACGCCTACCGCGAGATCTCGTCGTGCTCCAACTGCGGCGATTTCCAGGCGCGGCGGATGCAGGCGCGCTGGCGCA
>CAMPHE010000266.1 GCA_946885815.1 uncultured Arenimonas sp. | reverse complement strand
CCTGCGCGAACTGTGGCGGGCGATGCAGGACTGCACCGCGCGCGGCATCCGCGAGGGCGGCACGCTGCCCGGCGGCCTGCGCGTGCAGCGCCGCGCGCCGCTGCTGCACCGCGACCTGTCGTCCCGGCCCGAGGCGGCGATGCGCGACCCGCTCACCGTGCTCGACTGGGTGAACCTGTACGCGCTGGCGGTGAACGAGGAAAACGCCGCCGGCGGCCGCGTCGTCACCGCGCCGACCAACGGCGCCGCCGGCATCATCCCGGCGGTGCTGCACTACTACGACCGTTTCTGTCCCGGCGCGACCGAACAGGGCGTGTTCGATTTCCTGCTCACCGCGGCCGCGGTCGGCATCCTCTACAAGGAAAACGCGTCGATCAGCGGCGCCGAAGTCGGCTGCCAGGGCGAGGTCGGCGTCGCCTGCTCGATGGCCGCGGCCGGGCTCACCGCCGCGCTCGGCGGCACGCCGGGGCAGATCGAGAACGCCGCCGAGATCGGCATGGAGCACAACCTCGGCCTCACCTGCGACCCGATCGGCGGCCTCGTGCAGATCCCGTGCATCGAGCGCAACGCGATGGGCGCCGTGAAGGCGATCAACGCGTCGCGGATGGCGCTGCGCGGCGACGGCAAGCACAAGGTGTCGCTCGACAAGGTCATCAAGACCATGCGCGACACCGGCCGCGACATGCAGGACAAGTACAAGGAGACGAGCCGCGGCGGGCTCGCCGTGAACGTCATCGAGTGCTGAGCGTCACCGCCGCAGCATGAACGACACCGCGCCGTCGCCGGTGTCGAGGATGAACAGCAGCAGACGGCGGTCGCCGGTCCACTCGTCGATGTTCATCACCACGCCGGTCCACTCTTCGGTGTCCCATTCGTCGCCGAGGCAGCCCTGCAGCAGTCCCTGGTACTCGTACGCGCCGGAGTGCGACAGCACGTCGTACGGATAGATGTAGCCGTCGTAGAAGCAGCCGCGGGTGTCGCTGCCGGTCAGCGTGCCGTTGCCGTCGATCGACACCGTGTAGGTGACGCCGCCGTCGGACATCGTGTAGTTGCCGGCGACGTCGGCGGTCACGGCCTGCTGGTCGTAGAGCGGGTGGTAGACGAGCTCGAACGACTGCGTGCCCCAGTCCGACGCCTTGAAGGTGCCGCGCAGGAAATACCGGGACTTGTACGTCGCGCTGCCGGTGGCGGCGAAACAGTCGTCGGTGCGGTCGGCGCAGACCTTCATCGTCAATGCCGCGCTGGTGCCGCCGGCGCCGTAGGTGCCGATGAACACCTTGCCGGACGCGGCGCTGCGCAGGTACACCTCGCCGTCCGGCGCCAGCACGCCGGACAGGTCGGCCCATGCGCCCTTGCCGCCGTTCAGCGTGGGGTCGAAGTGGCGGCCGGTGTAGTAACCCGAAGCCGCCTCGCGGCACGGATGGCCATGGATGCTGATCAGTCGCTGCAGCGGCAGGGTGCGCGTGCCGACCGGCGAATGCTCGAGGCCGGTGAGCGTGCTGCTGTAGGACAGCGTCGCGTTCGAGCAGTCGCTGAACGTCATCGTCGCCGAACCCCAGCGGCGATTCGCCTTGTCGGCCGTGTCGAGGTCGCTGAAGCGCATGCCGTCGCTGTAGTACACGGCGAAGTCGATGCGGTTGCCCGACAGCTCGCCTTCGGAATACAGCCAGACCGGTTCGCCGGCATCGTCGTACGTGTACCAGTACAGCAGCGCGCGCTCGCTGCTGAAGACCTCGAGGTTGAAGCCGCTGCCGGATTCCGGCGGGTTGTACCAGGAGCCGCTGTACGAGCCGTCGACGGCCGCCGCCGCCCCCGGGGAGAACAGGCACGGCAGGGCCAGCAGGGCCGATGCGAGGACGACGCGGAAGGCGAGGATCGGGTGCATCGGCGAGTTTCCCTGTTGATGGGGCTGCAGAAGAAGAAGGGAGGGCCGGTGGCCCTCCCTTCGGGTCGCGCCCGAAGGCGCTCCTGCGTGGTGCGGGCGGGTTACTCGCTGCGGACGAGGGTGAAGGCGTAGCCGCCACCATCGGCACCGTCGACCCGGAACTCCAGCGCGTCGCGGTCGCCGGCTTCGTCGTCATCGGTGTTGATGACCAGGCCGGTCCAGCCTTCGGCGGTGCAGGCGCTGATGCTGCCGGCGAACTCGAACGCGTTGAACTTGGCGTCCACGGGCGCCAGCTGGCCCGAGTAGACGCAGCCCAGCGTGTCGTTGCCGCTGACCAGGCCTTCCGCGGAAATCGTCACCGTGTACTGGATGCCCTGGTCGGCCAGCTCCCACGTGCCGGCCAGCGACGCCAGCGTCACCGAGCGGTCGTAGATGGTGCTGTAGTGGAGGTTGAACGGGTTCACGCCCCACGGCGACGTGCCGGTGCCATGCGCGAAGTCCATGCTCGCGTACTGCGACGTACCGGTGGCGTCGACGCAGTCGCCGCTGCCGTTCGGGCAGATGCGGTAGTCGAACACCAGCGACTCGCCGACGATCGAGTACGTGCCGAGGAACACCTCGTCGCTGCCCTCGCTGCTCATGTAGAGCCGGCCGTCCTCGGTCAGCACGCCCGACAGGTCGGCGAACCCGCCGAGGCCGCCGTTGAGCGTCGGATCGTAGTGCTCGCCCTTCCAGTAGCCGGCGGCCTGGCGACGGCACGGCAGGCCGGCGATGTTGACGAGCCGCTCCACCGGGATTTCGCGCGTGCCTTCCGGCGAATTGGGCACGCCGGTCAGCGTGCTGTCGTAGCTGATCGTCGCCGTGTTGCAGTCGGTGAACTCCATCAGCACGTTGCCCCAGACGCGGTTCTCACGCGGCAGGGTCGGATCGCTGAAGGTCTTGCCGTCGGAGTAGTAGGTGACGAAGTCGATCGTGTCGCCGTCGATGTCGCCTTCCGAGTACAGCCAGATCGGTTCGCCGGCCTCGTTGTAGGTGTACCAGAACAGCAGCGCGCGCTCGTCGGAGAAGATCTCGAGGTTGAAGCCGCTGCCGGACTCGGACGGCCGGTACCACGAGCCGCTGTAGGACGAGTCGATCGCCGCGGCCGGCGATGCCGCCGTGGCCGCGAGGGCGAGGACGGCGGTCGCGACGGTGCCGCGCAGGAAATTCGCTGGATGCATCGTGTTCCCCTGTGGACGTTGGAATGCCGCGCAATGCTGCCCGCCCCGCAGGCCCCGTGCAAGCGGTTACAGTGATGCAATCTGCATGGTCGTCAGGGGCTTGCCGAAGAACCCGGCGAAGCGTTATCCAGTTCACGATTCCACGGTGGATTCCATGCCCCTGTCGCCCATCCGACATCCGGCCGTCGTCGTTCTGCTGCTCCTGGTGGGGCTCGGCGCCGCGTGGCCGGCCAGCGCGCTCGACCCGGACAAGGCGTTCCACCACTACGTCCGCAACAACTGGAGCATCGAGCAGGGCCTGCCGCAGATCAGCGCGCTGTCGCTGGCGCAGGACCGGCAGGGCTATCTGTGGGTCGGCACGCAGGCCGGTCTGGCGCGCTTCGACGGCAACCGGTTCGTGAACTTCAACCCGGAGAACACGCCGGGGCTGCGCGGCATCTGGATCCACGACCTGCACGTCGAC
>CAMPHE010000265.1 GCA_946885815.1 uncultured Arenimonas sp. | reverse complement strand
GGTACGCCACGGGCAGGCCAGCTTCGGCGCGCCCGATTACGACCAGCTCTCCGAGCGGGGCCACGAGCAGTCGCGCCGGCTCGGCGACTGGCTCGCGCGCGGCGGGCATCGGTTCCGCGCGGTGGTCGTCGGCGGCATGCGCCGGCACCGGCAGACCGCGGACGGCGTCGCCGCCGCGTTCGCCGCCGCCGGGCAGCCCCTGCCCGACGCGGTCGACGACCCGGGCTTCGCCGAGTTCGACCACCGTGCGGTGTTCGCCGCGTGGCAGGCGCGCGACCCCGAGCACCCGATCGCCGTCGCCAGCCGCAGCGGCCACCCGCGCGACGTCGGCGCGATGCTGCGCGCGGCGCTGCTGGCGTGGGCCGGCGACGAACTGCCGGGCGTGCCGGAAACCTGGGGCGCGTTCGGCGCGCGCGTGCGGGCCGCCGGCGAGCGGCTGGAGGCGCTGTCGGGCGGCGACGAAGTGCTGGTGCTGAGCAGCGGCGGCGTGATCTCGCGGTTGGCGCAGATCGCGCTGGAAGTACCGGACCATCGCGCCGTGGACCTGAACCTCTCGCTGCGGAATAGTGCTCTGAGCGAATTCCATCCCGAGCAGGGGCGGCTGCGGCTGGGGAGCTGGAATGCGACGCCGCATCTGCATGGGGAGCGGGGGTTGTGGACATTCTATTGAAGGGAATCGGGCCTGAAGGCCCTCCCACCGGGGTGCTCCGCCGGGTCGCCGCGTTTGTCGATGCGCGGGTGATTCCGGCGGAGGCGGAGTTCGCGGCGCATGCGGCGGATCCGGCGACGCGCTGGACCGTGCCGCCGCGGCTCGAGGCGCTCAAGGCGGAGGCGAAGGCGGCCGGGCTGTGGAACCTGTTCCTGCCCGACGCGACGCACGGCGCCGGACTGTCGAACCTGGCGTACGCGCCGATCGCGGAAGCGATGGGCCGGTCGCTGCACGCGCCGGAGGTCTTCAACTGCAGCGCGCCGGACACCGGCAACATGGAAGTGCTGCTGCAGTTCGCGACGCCCGCCCAGCAGGCGCCGTGGCTGCCGGGACTGCTCGACGGCACGATCCGCAGCGCGTTCGCGATGACGGAGCCGGACGTCGCCAGCTCCGACGCGACCAACATCGCGCTGCCGATCGCCCGCGACGGCGACGAGTACGTGATCACCGGCCGCAAGTGGTGGACCACCGGCGCCGCCGACCCGCGCTGCCGGGTGCTGATCGTGATGGGCGTGACCGAGCCCGACGCGCCGCCGCATCGCCGGCAGTCGATGGTGCTGGTGCCGATGGACGCGCCGGGCGTACGGGTCGTGCGCCCGCTCACGGTGTTCGGCTACGACGACGCGCCGCACGGTCACGTGGAACTGGCGTTCGACGGCGTGCGCGTGCCGGTCGGCCACCGGCTCGGCGAACCGGGCAGCGGCTTCGCGATCGCGCAGGCGCGGCTCGGACCGGGCCGCATCCACCACTGCATGCGCCTGGTCGGCCTCGCGCAGCGCGCGCTGGAGGCGATGGTGGAACGCGCCCGCACGCGCGAGGCGTTCGGACGGCCGCTCGGCGGCCACGGCATGGCGCAGGAAGCCATCGCGCTGAGCCGCTGCGAGATCGAACAGGCCCGGCTGCTCGTGCTGCAGGCCGCCGCCGCGCTCGACGCCCACGGCATCGCCGGCGCGAAGGACCTGATCGGCATGATCAAGATCGTCGCGCCGCGGATGGCCTGCGCGGTGATCGACCGCGCGATCCAGCTGCACGGCGGCGGCGGGCTGTCGCAGGACCATTTCCTCGCGCCGGCGTACGCGGCCGCGCGCTCGCTGCGGCTCGCCGACGGCCCCGACGAAGTGCATATCGCCGCGCTCGCGCGCTCGATGCTCAAGGGCTGACGATGCCGTTCACCCCGTTCCACCTCGGCCCCGGGCTCGTGTTCAAGGCGATCGGCGGGCGGCATTTCAGCTTCATGGTGTTCGGCGGCGCGCAGGTGCTGATCGACATCGAGCCCGGCCTCGGGCTCGCGCTCGGCTGGCCGGTGCTGCACGGCTGGACGCACACCGTCGCCGGCGCCGTGGCGATCGGCGCGGTCGCCGGCGTGATCGGGAAGCCGGTGAGCAGCGCGGTGCTGCGCGGGCTGCGCATCGTGCATCCGCCGCTGACATGGACGGCGTCGTTCGCCGGCGCGTTCGTCGGGACGTTTTCGCATGTGCTGCTCGACGGGCTGATGCATGCGGACATGCGACCGCTGTGGCCGCTGTCCGAAGTGAACGCGTGGCTCGGATGGGTCCCGATGGAACGGGTCTACGACGGCTGCCTGGTGGCCGCGCTGGTCGGCGCCGCGGCGCTCGCGCTGCGCGGTTACTGGCCGCGGCGGGCGCCGCGGGAGCCGCGATGAGCCCGGCGCCGGCCCTGGACGAAGCGGCGCTCGCCGCGTACCTGGCGGCGCACGTCGACGGATTCCGTGGCCCGCTGCGCGTGACGCGCTTCGACGGCGGCCAGTCGAACCCCACCTACCGGCTCGACGCCGCGAGCGGCCGCTACGTGCTGCGTCGCCAGCCGTCCGGCCCGCTGCTCGCGTCGGCGCATGCGGTCGACCGCGAGTTCCGCGTGCTGCAGGCGCTGCACGGCGGCGCGGTGCCGGTCGCCGCGCCGCTGCATCTGTGCACCGATGCGTCGGTGACGGGCGCGATGTTCTACGTGATGGCGCATGTCGACGGCCGCGTGCTGCGCGACCCGGCGCTGCCGTCCGAATCGCCGTCGCAGCGCGACGCGCTGTACGACGCGATGCTGCGGGCGCTGGCGGCGATCCACGCGGTCGACGTCGACGCGGCCGGACTCGGCGATTTCGGCCGCCCCGGCAACTATTTCGCGCGGCAGATCGAGCGCTGGACGACGCAGTACCGCGCCAGCGAGCTGCAGCCGATCGCGGCGATGGACGCGCTGATCGCCGGCCTGCCGGCGCGGTGTCCGGCCGACGACGGCCGCGTGGCGCTGGTGCACGGCGATTTCCGGATCGACAACGTGATGTTCGCGCCGCACGCGCCGGAAGTGGCGGCGGTACTCGACTGGGAACTGGCGACGCTCGGCCATCCGCTCGCCGACCTCGGCTACCTGTGCATGGCGCTGCGCCTGCCGCGGAACCCCGCCCTGCCCGGCCTCGCCGGTCTCGACCGCGCGGCGCTGGGCATTCCGGACGAAAGCGCGATGCTCGCGCGCTACGCCGGACTGAGCGGGCACCCGATCCCGGAAGACTGGCCGTTCGTGCTGGCTTTCAGCTTCTTCCGGCTCGCCGCGATCGCGCAGGGCGTCGCGAAGCGCGCGCAGCAGGGCAACGCCTCCAGCGCGCGGGCGGCGGAAGCCGGGAGGATGACGGGGCTTCTCGCGGACATGGGGTTCGCGGTGCTGCGGGGTGGCTGATTTCTTGCCACGGACGAGCACGGACGAGCACGGACAAGGCCGGGGGCAGAAGCGTCGACGCGGATGAACGCGGATGAACGCGGATAAAACCATTTCTTGGTCTAAGCGCTTTAATCCCCGGGTTACCCCGCGGGCAAAATGTCACCGGGATCTGTTCCTTTTAGGCGGCCGTCCGCCGCAAGG
>CAMPHE010000264.1 GCA_946885815.1 uncultured Arenimonas sp. | reverse complement strand
TGGCTCTACCGGCGGCTCACGACCGACGTCGCGACGTGGCGCGGGCATCCGGTCGGCGACCGCGTGCGCTGGGTCGAGACGCGCGGGAAGGCCGACCTGGTGGTCGCGGAGAACGGGCAACTCGCGCCGCCGTGACGCGCGGCGGCCGCTAGCGCCCCAGCACGAGGTCGTCGACGTCGACCTGGTCGAGCCGGATGCGGTTCGCGAACAGCGAGAACGCGAGCATGCCCGCCAGGCCGTTCGCGCGCTGGATCCACGGCGGGATGTACAGCGGTGGCGCGAGCACGCCATCGTCGAACAGGGGCTCGAGCGCGAACACGTCCTGCAGCGTCATCTTGCCGGCGAACAGCAGGCGCGTGAGCCGCAGGCGCTTGTGGCGCAGGCACCAGCGGAAGAACGTGTGCACGCTCAGCAGGCCGTGCAGGTACACGGTGTCCTTCGTGAACGCCATGCCGCCGGTGACCGGCACGCCGCGGAACACGCGCTGCGCCGACGCGAAGCTGTCGGGTTCGGGCTGGCCGGCGTCGAGGAAGAAGCGGAAGACCTCGATGAAGTTCGCGCCGCGCATCGCCATGTCGATCGCGACGATGCGCAGGCTGATGCGCTTCATGCGCTCGATGTCGATCGCGCCGGTGATCAGCTCGGCGAACGTCGCCAGCCCTTCCTGCGTCGCGGTGACGCGCGGCGACGTGCGCGCGAACGACTTGAAATGCGGCTGCTCGCGGCCGTTGAGCGCACTGAGCGAGTGCACGAACGCCTCGTGTTCGAGCAGCTGGTGGCGGTCGTATTCGGTGAAGCCGGTGCCGCTGCGCACGCGGATGCGCGTCGGGCCGGCGGCGGCCTTCGCGATCAGGTCCGGGTCCTGTTCGACCACGACCTTGTGGTGCACGAAGAACTTGTCCAGCGCTTCCTGCAGTTCTTCCTGCACCGTCGCCGCCGACAGCACGTAGTCGGCTTCGTGGCCCTGCAGTTCGCCGTCGAGTTCGTCGGCGACGCTGATGAAATGGCGGGCGGCATCCAGGTTCGTGGGGCCGTCGCCGGGCAGCGGGTCGCCGGGGCGGCCGAACAGCGCGATCGAATGGATCATCACGTCGCCGGTGCCGAGCGAGTCGAGCAGCCGTGTCGCGATCACCCAGCTTTCGGCCGTGCGCCGCAGATAGGTGCCCAGCGGATCGTCCGGGTCCGCGGCGCCGTGGATCGCCCACAGCTCGTCGCGGATGTCGGTGTGATCGGGGCGCTCGTAGGTGATGTCCGGCAACGCGACCTTGCCCGCATGCCAGTCGCGCAGGAACCGGTACTGCACCTGCTGCGGCCAGCTCACCGCCTGCAGCAGGCGCATGCCGCGGACGGCGGCGACCAGCCGGGCGTCGAGGTCGGCGTGGCGCTGCTGGGCGGGGGTGAGGTCGGCCAAGCGGTTTCCCGGGTGTGTTGAAAGCGTGCGGGGTCCGGCTAATGTAGCGCGTGGCGCTGGCGGTGCCCGAAGGGAGCGCAACGGCTACGGCAAGGCGATGGGCGACATCCTGCTCGAGGGCGGGGAGACGGTGGAGTCGCTGTCGCGCGACCTGGTCGCCCGCGGGCTCGCCGAGCGCGGCTATCGCGTGCTCGACGCGGGCACAGCGGCACCGGACGGAGCGCTGCGCGTCGATGTCGACATCCGCGAGTTCTGGGCGTGGTTCACACCCGGGTTCTGGGCCGTGTCGATGGAGGCGAAGTTGAAACTGGAAATCCGCGCAACCGGACCTGGCGGCGCCGACACGGTCACCGTCGCCGGCTACGGCATCAACAAGGGCCAGTCGGGGCGCGAGGACAACTGGCGGCTCGCCTACGACCGGGCCTTCGAGAATTACCTCGCGAAACAGCGCGAGGCCTTCGACCGCGCCGGCCTCTGAGGATTTATTTGCTCAGAGCAGATTTTTAATCTGCTCTGAGCAGATTATCGGCGTCCGTACTTGTCCTTCAGCCGCTTGTTCAGGGCCTTGCCCATCACCTTTTCTTCGGCGCGGCGCGCGGCGAGCGTCGTCGCGGCGGCTTCCTGCTCGTCGCGCAGCTTCACGAAATGGTCGAAGCGGGCTTCGTCGAGCGTGCCGTCCTCGATCGCGGCCTGCACCGCGCAGCCCGGTTCGCCGACGTGCGCGCAGTCGCGGAAGCGGCAGTGCGACGCGATCGCCTCGATGTCCTCGAACGACTCCACCACGTCCTCGTCGCCGCTGAGCTTCACTTCGCGCATGCCGGGCGTGTCGATCAGGCAGCCGCCCTGCGGCAGCGGCGTCAGCACGCGGCTGGTCGTCGTGTGGCGGCCGCGCGAATCGTTCGCGCGCACCGCGTTCGTCTTCATCTTCTCGCGGCCGAGCAGCGTGTTGGTGAGCGTCGACTTGCCGGCGCCGGAGCTGCCGACCAGCACCACCGTCTTGCCCGGGCCGAGGTACGGATGCAGCGCGCGCAGCGAGTCGGGGTCCTTCGCGTTGACCGCGTGGATGGGCACGCCGCTCTCCTCCACTTCCGCGAGCAGCGCGATGCAGTCCTCGACGATCGGGCACTGGTCGGCCTTCGTCAGCACCAGCACCGGCGAGGCGCCCGACGCGCGCACGAGCACGAGGTAGCGTTCGATCCGGCGCGGGTTGTAGTCCTGGTCCAGGCCGGTGACGACCAGCACGTGGTCGACGTTGGCGGCGATCAGCTGCTGCTTCGTGTGTTCGCCGGCGGCGCCGCGCTTGAGCACCGAGCGGCGCGGCAGCCGCGCGACGATGTTCTGGCCGCGCTCGTCGAGCGTGACCCAGTCGCCGACGGCGGCGCGGTCTTCCGGCGGAAAGCGCGGGCGCGTCCACGGCATCGGCGGCTGCGCCTTGAGCAGGGTGTCGGGACCGGTGGCGACGTCGTAGGCCGTGCGGTGCTGCCCGACGACCCGGGCCAGCCGGGCGCCCTCGGCGGCGGCGAGGGCCTCGCGCCATGCGTCGTCGTCGGGCCAGCCGATCGGGCGCAGGCGGTCGAGGGCGTCGGGGTCGGGCTGCATTCGGGTCCGGATCGGAAAGCTGCGCGCAGAGTAGCGCGCCCCCCTGCCGTTGGTCCTGCTTGACGGGCGCCCGGCCGCCGCCTACTGTCACATCACCCATGTGACAGTTGGTACAGCCGATGTCCCGCACCGTCCCGTTGTTCCTGCAGATCTCCCCCGGCGCTTCGCGCTCGATCACCCGCCAGATCACCGACGGCATCCGCCGGCAGATCGCCAGCGGCGAGCTGCCGGTCGGTTCGCAGCTGCCGAGTGTCCGCGGGCTCGCCGAGCAGCTGACCATTCATCCGAACACCGTCGCCAAGGCCTATGGCGAGCTCGCCAACGAAGGCTGGCTGGATGCCCACCAGGGCCTCGGCCTGTTCGTCGCCGCACCGGTGCAGCGGCTGTCGCGCAGCGAGCGCGACCGCCGGCTGGAGGCCGCGGTCGACGCCTTTTCCGCCGAGGTGATCGGCCTCGATTTCCCGCTCGACGAGATCCTCGATCGCGTCGGCACCGCGCTGCGCCCGTGCCTGGGCAAGCGCTCCGCCTGAGACCCGCCATGACCACGCCGCATTTGCACGCCGTTCCCCCC
>CAMPHE010000263.1 GCA_946885815.1 uncultured Arenimonas sp. | reverse complement strand
TCGTGCAGGTGCAGCGTGTGGGTGCTCAGGCCGTCGAGGAATTCGCGGTCGTGCGAGATCATCAGCAGCGTGCCCGGGTACTTCAGCAGCCACTGCTCGAGCCACAGCACGGCGTCGAGGTCGAGGTGGTTGGTCGGCTCGTCGAGCAGCAGCAGGTCGCTCGGCATCATCAGCGCCCGCGCCAGGTTCAGGCGCACGCGCCAGCCGCCGCTGAACGCCGACACGGGCGTCGAATGCGTTTCCGCGGGGAACCCGAGGCCGTGCAGCAGCCTGCCGGCGCGCGCGGTGGCGTCGTAGCCGTCGATCTCGGCGAGGCGCTGGTGCGCGGCGGCGACGCCGTCCCAGTCTTCGGCCGCCATCGCCTTCTGCTCGGCCAGCATCACCGCGTGCACCTCGGTGTCGCCCGACAGCACGAAGTCGATCGCGGCGTCGGGCAGCGACGGCGTTTCCTGCGCGACGCTGGCGATGCGCACCCGGCCCGGCAGGTCGAGGTCGCCCTTGTCCGGCTCCACGTCGCCCAGGATGGCCGCGAACAGGCTCGACTTGCCGCAGCCGTTGCGGCCGATCACGCCGACGCGCCAGCCGGCGTGCAGCGCGAGATCGACGTTGGAAAGCAGCAGGCGTTCGCCGCGGCGGAGGGCGAAGTTGCGGAAGGCGATCATCTTCGGGATCGGGGCTGAAGCCCCTCCTACAGGAACGGCGGGGCGCGAGGGCGCGCATTCTAGCAGTGTGGTTTGCCGCTTCACGGGCGCCCCCCGATAATCCGGGCCTCCCTCGGCTGGACCCTCGATGCCCCACGAGACACCCCTGATCTCGATGCTCGCCGTCGGCCTCGTGCTGGCCTTCGTGCTCGGCACGATCGCGCGGCGCCTGAAGCTGTCGCCGATCGTGGGTTACCTGGTCGCGGGCGTCCTGGTCGGGCCCTACACGCCGGGTTTCGACGCGGACGTCGAACTGGCGATGCAGCTGTCGGAAGTCGGCGTGATCCTGCTGATGTTCGGCGTCGGCCTGCATTTCTCGGTCGAGGACCTGATGGAGGTGAAGACCATCGCGATCCCCGGCGCGATCGCGCAGATCGCGGTGGCGACGGCGATGGGCTGGGGTCTGGCGTGGTGGCTCGGCTGGCCGGTGATGCAGGGCCTGGTGTTCGGCCTCGCGCTGTCGTGCGCCAGCACCGTGGTGCTGCTGCGCGCGCTCGAGGACCGGCGCCTGCTCGACACGCGGCGCGGGCGCATCGCCGTCGGCTGGCTGATCGTCGAGGACCTGGTGATGGTGGTCGCGCTGGTTTTGCTCCCGGCGCTCGCGGGCGCCCTCGGCGGCGAGGGCGACGGCAAGCCGGTCACGCTGGGCACGGTCACGGTGTCGCTGCTCGTGACCGCGCTGAAGGTCGGCGCCTTCGTCGCGGTGATGATGATCGTCGGGCGCCGTTTCATCCCCAGCGCGCTGGAGCGTGCCGCCGGCCTCGGCTCGCGGGAACTGTTCACGCTCGCGGTGCTGGCGATCGCGCTCGGCGTGGCCTACGGCTCGGCGATGCTGTTCGGCGTGTCGTTCGCGCTCGGCGCGTTCTTCGCCGGCATGCTGCTCAGCGGCGACCTCAGCCACCGCGCGGCGAGCGATTCGCTGCCGCTGCGCGACGCGTTCGCGGTGCTGTTCTTCGTCGCGGTCGGCATGCTGTTCGACCCGGCGATCCTGCTGGAGCGCCCGCTGGAAGTGCTCGCGACGTTCGCGATCATCACCGTCGGCAAGTCCGTGGCGGCGTATGCGATCGTCCGCGCGTTCGGGCACCCGGCGTCCACCGCCCTGACGATTTCCGCGAGCCTGGCGCAGATCGGCGAGTTCTCGTTCATCCTCGCCGGCCTCGGTGTCGCGCTGGAAATCCTGCCGCCCGAAGGCCGCGACCTCGTCCTCGCCGGCGCACTGCTGTCCATCGTCGCCAACCCGATCCTCTTCCAGCTGCTGGACGTCGGCGAACGCCGCGCCGCCGCGCGCAGCGACGATGCGACGCCACAGCCGGCACCCGCGCATGCCGGGCCGCCACTGCCGACGCAGGGCCACGCGATCCTCGTCGGCTACGGGCGCGTCGGCGGCGAGATCGCCCGCCTGCTGCGCGAGCGCGCGGTGCCGGTGCTCGTGATCGAGGACGATTCCGACCTGGTGCGCAAGGCCCGCGCCGCCGAGGTCCCCACGCTGCGCGGCAACGCCGCCGATGCGCGCGTGCTGGCCGATGCGTATCCGGACACCGCGCTGCTGGCGGTGCTGGCGATCCCCGATGCGCTGGCCGCCGGCGAGATCAGCGAACGGCTGCGCGCGGCCAACCCCGGGATGACGATCCTCGCCCGCGCGCACAGCGACCACGAGGTGAAGCACCTGCTCGCGCACGGCGCCGACGGGGCGGTGCTGGCGGAAAAGGAGCTGGCGCATTCGATGGCGGAGATGGCGCTTTCAGCGCCTCCGTTCCGGAAGCCGCGGTCGGCGTGACGGGCCTGTCCGGTGCCTGCGGCCGCCGGCGTTGCCTCCGTGGACTTCAATCGCGAGCCACGCCGATGCGCCTTTCCGCCTTCCTTCTGGCCGCCGTCGCCGCGCTGCTGCCGCGCGCCGGCTCGGCCGAAACCTTCCACACCTGCGTCGGCTTCATCGACGCGCTGCCGGCCGTGCTCACCAGCCAGGGCGTCTGGTGCCTGCGCCACGACCTGGCGACGAGCCTGAATTCCGGCTTCGCCATCGAAGTGAAGACGAACAACGTCACCATCGACTGCAACGGCTTCAAGATCGGCGGCCTCGGCGGCGGCGAGAACATGGCCGAGGCCGGGATCGCCGCCTACGACCGGCGGCGGATCGGGGTGCGCGACTGCACCATCCGCGGGTTCGACGTCGGCATCGACCTGCGCGGCAGCGACCCGGCGCGTGGCGGCCATCGGGTCGAGGACAACCAGCTCGACTTCCAGCCATGGCTCGGCATCCGGGTGTCGGGCCACGACAGCATCGTGCGCCGCAACCAGCTGCTGTCGATCGGCGGCTCGGCGTTCGACGAGTACGCCGCCGCGATCCATACCGGCGGCGACGTCGACATCCTCGACAACACCATCGCCGACATGCTGCCCGCGCGCCCGGCATGGGAGCCCGACATCGGCGACGTGTACGCGATCGTCGCCGACGACAACGGCCACGGCACGATCGCCGGCAACCGCATCCGACGCATCGCCCGCAACCCGTCGATCGAATCGGAGGCGTGGGCGATCCGCCTGTCGGACTCGCAGAACGCGATCGTCGAAGGCAACCGGCTGGCGAATCCCGACGGGCTCCCGGCCGAGGAGGAAGTCGGCGCGATCCGCTGCACGGGCGGCTTCGCCTACCTGCGCGACAACATCGCCCGCAGCTTCAGCGGCCCCGCACACGGCTGCACCGACGGGGGCGGCAACACGGGCCTGTGACCCGGGGTGCCGCGCGGCGTCAGTTTCCGACGTCGGGCTTTTTACGCGTCACCCCCCTCGTGGGCCCTGCCCGGACGCGCCCGCCCCGTCGGTATGTGACGCGACGCGACACTCGCCGCCGTCCAGCGGCAGGCGCGTTTCCCGATCTGTGCGGCG
>CAMPHE010000262.1 GCA_946885815.1 uncultured Arenimonas sp. | reverse complement strand
AGGGAACGCTCCTCTACGCGCAGTCCGGCGGCGTCACCGCCGTGATCAACGCCACCGCCGGCGCCGTCATCGAGGCGGCCCGGGCGAAGAAGGTGAAGGTACTGGCGGCGCGCAACGGGATCCTCGGCGTGCTGCGCGAGGACCTGATCGACACGTCGAAGGAAAGCACCGCGGCGATCCGCGCGCTCGCGCACACGCCGGGCGGCGCCTTCGGCTCGTGCCGGTTCAAGCTCGGCACGCTGGAGAAGGACGCGGCGAAGTACCGTCGCGTGCTCGACGTGCTGCAGGCGCACGACGTGCGCTGGTTCCTCTACAACGGCGGCAACGACTCGGCCGACACCGCGCTGAAGCTGTCGCGGATGGCGGAATCGTCGGGTTACCCGCTCACCTGCATCGGCGTGCCGAAGACCGTCGACAACGATCTCGTCGTCACCGACACCTGCCCGGGATTCGGATCGGCGGCGAAGTACACGGCCGTCTCGGTCGCCGAGGCGGCGCTCGACGTCGCGGCCATGGCCGACACGTCCACCAAGGTGTTCGTCTACGAGGCGATGGGGCGCCACGCCGGCTGGCTCGCGGCGGCGGGGGGGCTGGCCGGCGACGGCCGCGACGACGCGCCGCAGGTCATCCTGTTCCCCGAGATCGCGTGGGACGAGGCGAAATTCCTGGAACGGGTGCAGGCCGTCGTGCGCAAGGTCGGCTGGTGCGTGGTCGTCGTTTCGGAAGGGCTGCGGCATCCCGACGGCCGTTTCGTCGCCGACGCCGGCGGCGGCACGGACGCGTTCGGCCATTCCCAGCTCGGCGGCGTCGGCCCGCTCGTCGCCGGCATCGTCAAGGACCGGCTGGGGCTGAAGGTGCACTGGACCGTGCCCGACTACCTGCAGCGCTCGGCCCGCCACGTGGCCTCGAAGACCGACCTCGCGCACGCGCAGGCGGTCGGCGCGAAAGCGGTCGAATACGCGCTGAAGGGCATGAACGGCACGATGCCGGTGATCGTCCGCACCGCCGACCGCCCGTACCGGTGGAAGGTGGCGCCGGCCCCGCTGGCCGACATCGCCAATGCCGAGAAGAAGATGCCGAAATCGTTCATCGATCGCAGCGGCTTCGGCATCACCGCCGCGTGCCGCCGCTACCTGCAGCCGCTGGTCCGCGGCGAGGCGCCGCCCCCGTACCGGCCGGATGGGCTGCCCGATTACGTTCGGCTCCGGCTGACCCCGGTGGCGAGGAAGCTTCCCGCTTTCGGGTGATCCCCCTTTCCGGAGATTTCCCGTGAACCCGATCCGCTTCCGTGCCCCGGCGCTCGCCGCGGCCCTGCTCACGCTCGCCGCCGCCTCCGCGCAGGCGGGCACCGGCAACCTCTACAGCGTCACCACGAAGATGGAAGTCGTCGGCATGCCGTTCTCGATGCCGCCACGCACCACCGAAGTCTGCGGGCCGAAGGACACCGCCAGCGAGAAGATGGTGCCGCACGACGAGAACTGCCGCATCGAGGATTTCCGCGTGGCCGGCAACAAGTCGTCGTTCCGGATGGTCTGCACCGGCGACACGCCGATGACCGCCAGCGGCGAATTCGAGCGCCTGCCGAACGAGGGCTATCGCGGCACGATGCGCACGAAGACCGACATGGGCGGCGAATCGATGGACATGACCATGACCTTCGAGGGCCGCAAGCTGCGCGAGTGCGACTACGCGACCGAAGGCGCCGAGGCCAAGGGCCGCGCGATGCTCGCGCAGAGCTGCGGGCAGATGCTGGCCGCCCCGGGCAACCCGTACATGCTGCACGAAAGCTTCCTCGGCGCCGACGCGATGTGCGCGTCGGACAAGCCGAAATTCTGTGCGCGCGTGACGGCGATCGCGGGCGACCCGGCCGCGCTGCGCGGCGCCGACGCCACCGACAAGGCGATGCGCGACGCCGGTGGCGGTGCGCTGTGGCAGGCGCTGCAGGGCTGCGGCATGCCGCGCGCGGCCGTGCTGGCGAAGGCCTGCGCCCGCGCCGAAGCGCAGCCGGACCTCGACTTCATCGGCGAATACTGCCCGGCGAGCATCGCGCGCGCCTGCACGAAGGCGAACCCGGCCTCCGCGCCCGATTTCGTCGTGCGCCACTGCCCGGCGCAGGCGGCCGCGGCCGCGAAGACGCACTGCGTCACGCGCGGCTTCACCGCCGACCTCGCCAGTCCCTACACGCGCTTCTGCAACGCGTGGTCGACGGAACGGCTGCGCGGTGGTCGACAGGGCGCCGCCGACGTTCCGCCGGCGACGACGCCTGCGGCCGCCCCGCCGGCCGAGGAGCCGAAGAAGAAGTCGTGGCGCGACCGCGTCCGCGACGTGATCGGCGGTTGATGCCCGGCCGTCGCCACGCCGCCGGCCGCCGCGCGTGCGCCGCGCTGCTGCTGGTATCGGCGTGGCTCGCCGGCGCGGCTTCGGCGGCGCCGGCGTCTCCGCCCGACGCGTTCCCCGCGGTGGCACGGGCGTACTGGGTCGAAGTCGACGGCCGGCCGCTGTGGGCCGGCCAGCCCGACGCGCGCCTGCCGATGGCCAGCCTGACGAAGCTGATGACGGCGCTGATCCTCGCCGAGGCGGCCGATCTCGATGCCACGCTCGTGGCCAGCGCCGGTGCCGCGCGCGAGACCGGCGCGCGGATGGGCCTGCGCGCCGGCGAGCGCTTCCGCGCCGGCGACCTGTTCGACGCGATGCTCGTGCGGTCCGCCAACGATGCGTGCCGCGCGCTCGCCGACTGGCATGCGGGCGACCAGGCCGCGTTCGTCGTCGCGATGAACGCGAAGGCGCGCGACCTCGGGATGCGGAACACGTCGTTCGCCGACGCCTGCGGGCACGACGCGCCGACGCAGTACGCGAGCGCGCGCGATGTCGCGACGCTCGCGCGCGCGGCGATCGCGCACGCGCCGGTCCTCGCCGCCGCCGCGCGCCGCGAACTGCGCATCGCCTCGCTCGACGGGCGGGCTTTCCGCCTGCGATCGACCAACGCGCTGCTGGGCCGCCTCGACGGCGCCCGCGGCCTGAAGACCGGCTGGACGCCCGGCGCCGGCCAGTGCCTCGTCGCGCTGGTCGAACGCGACGGCGTGCAGGTGCTCGCGGTCCTGCTGCATGCGCCCGATCGCTGGTGGGACAGCGTCGGGCTGCTGGAACTCGCGTTCGAGGAACCGCGGCCGCCGCGATGACTTCGTTTCCGGCGCGTGCGGCGCTCGTGTGCGCGGTGCTGGTGGTCTACGTCGCCGCGCTGGCCGGGCCCTTCCATTTCGACGACTGGTGGTCGATCGTCGGCGACGCGCGCGGACATTCGCTCGCCGCGTGGTGGCAGGCACAGCCGGGCATCCGGCCGCTGCTGAAGCTGGTCAACACGCTGAACTGGCTCGCGTCGCCGACGCCGGCGGCGTTCCGGGCGGTGAATATCGCGATCCATGCCGGCGCGACGCTCGCGCTGTGGACGCTGCTGCGCGCGTGGGTGCCGCGGCTCGCGCCACGCTGTGTCCGGCCGGATGCCGCCGCGTTCCTCGCCGCGTCGCTGTTCGCGCTGCATCCGGCCGCGACCGAGGCGGTGGCCTACGTCAGCGGCCGGTCGATCGCGCTG
>CAMPHE010000261.1 GCA_946885815.1 uncultured Arenimonas sp. | reverse complement strand
CGCGGTGAGCAGCCCCACCACGACCGCCGCGAACGCCATGCTCATCGCGATCTTCGCGACGAAATACGCCGACACCGGCATCGGCGACACGCGCTTGAGTTCGAGCCAGCCCTGCTGCCGTTCGATCGCCAGCCCGACGCCGAACCCGAACAGCGCCGGCCCGATCACGCCGAACGTCGCGTACGTCGCGAACAGGTACGCGGCCTTCTGGTAGCTGCCCCAGGAGCCCGGCACGACGATCGCGAACATCACGTAGAACACCAGCGGGAACAGCAGCGTCGGCAGTGCGAACGCGGGCGTGCGCAGCGTGCGCAGGAATTCGTGCCAGGCCTCGAACGCGTGCACGCGCAGCGACGACGGGCGGCGCAGGCCGGCGAGCGCCGGATGCGGCGCGGGAATCGGGCGGACGTCGGCGATGGCGTTCATGCGGCCTCCTCGTCAGGGGTGTGGTGGGCGCCGGTCAGCGCCAGAAAGGTTTCCTCCAGCGTCAGCGCGCGGACCTCGAGCCCGGCGAGCGTGTCGTCGGCGGCGAGCCAGCGGCGCAGCAGGGCTTCCGGATCCGCGCTGGCGACCTCGGTGATCCCGTCGGCGATGCGCACCGTCTCGACTTCGGGCCACACGGCGATCACGGCGGCGGGCAGCCGCGTGCGGGCGCGGACGCGCCGGGAGGCGGCGCGCGATTTCAGGGCCACCGGGGTGTCGTGCGCGATCACCCGGCCCCCGGCGAGCAGCACGACGCGGTCGGCGAGCGCGTCGGCTTCCTCCAGGTAGTGGGTCGTCAGCACGATCGCGGTGCCGGCGTCGCGCAGCTCCCGCAGTACCTGCCAGAAGCCGCGGCGGGCCTCGACGTCGAGCCCGGTCGTCGGTTCGTCGACGAACAGCAGCGGTGCCCGGCCGCAGATCGCCAGCGCGAACTGCACCCGCCGCTGCTGTCCGCCCGACAGTTCGCCGTAGCCGCGCTTCGCGAGCCCGGCGATGCCGGCGAGCGCCAGGGTTTCGGCGAGCGGCCGCGGCGCGCCGTAGTACGCGGACTGCAGCCGCACGTGCTCGGCGACGCGCAGCCCATCGGGGAGCGCGGCGGCCTGCAGCATCACGCCGATGCCCTGCCGCGCCTCCGGATCGCGCGGGTCCCGCCCGAACAGCGAAACCTCGCCGCCGTCGGCCGTCAGCAGCCCGGTGAGCAGGCCGAGGGCGGTGGTCTTGCCGGCGCCGTTCGCGCCGAGCACGGCGAGCACCTCGCCCGGGTGGATGTCGAGGTCGATGCCGTCGAGCGCGACGACGTCGCCGAAGCGCTTGCGCGCGCCGCGCAGCGAAGCGAGCGGAACTGGGGAAAGGGGCATGGACGGTCTCCGGCGGGGGTGGTGGCCAGCGTCGGCTTCCGGCGGCGCGCGCGGCAGTGCGCGCCGTCATCGACCGGGGTGACAGATGTCAGGCCCGCCCGGGCGGGGTTACGCCGCCCCCGCCCGCGGTGCTACCATCCGCGCCAAGTAATTGATTCCAAAGGCCAACACGCGCATGAACGTCATCGACATCCTGAAGCCGCTCCGCGGCCACGCCGGCAAGATCCGCACCGCGGGCCTCGACGACGCCACGCTGCTGCGTCTCGCCGCGCAGTTCCCGGAACTCGAGTCGGCCGCGCGCGCCGCGGCGAGCCAGTACGCGCAGGTGCGCGAAGGCTTCGCCGAACTGCTCGATCTCGACGAACAGGCGCAGATCGACGCGGTCCAGGCCGGCTTCGTCAACTTCTATCCCGACGACGCGGTGAACCCGTATGTCGCGCTGGCCGCATGCGGCCCGTGGGTCGTCACGCTGAAGGGCGCGGTGATCCACGATTCGGGCGGTTACGGGATGCTCGGCTTCGGCCACACGCCGCAGGCGATCCTCGACACGATGGCGAAGCCGCAGGTGCTCGCGAACGTGATGACGCCGGCGCTGGCGCAGCTGCGCTTCGTGCGCGCGATCCGCGCCGAGATCGGCCACACCGGCGGCGGCTGCCCGTATTCGCACTTCATGGCGCTCAACTCGGGCTCCGAATCGGTGTCGCTGGCGTCGCGCATCGCCGACGTCAACGCGAAGCTGCAGACCGAGCCGGGCGCGCGCCATGCCGGGCGCGTGGTGAAGCGCCTCGCGGTGAAGGGCGCGTTCCACGGGCGCACCGAGCGGCCGGCGATCTATTCCGATTCCAGCCGCAAGACCTACGTGCAGCATCTCGCCAGCTATCGCGGCGAGGACAGCCTGATCACGGTCGAGCCGTACTCGGTCGAGCAGCTGCAGGCGGCGTTCGCCGAGGCCGACGCGAAGGGCTGGTTCATCGAGGCGGTGTTCCTGGAGCCGGTGATGGGCGAAGGCGATCCCGGCCGGGCGCTGCCGCGCGCGTTCTACGACGCCGCCCGCGAACTGACCTCGGCGCATGGCGCGCTGCTGCTGGTCGATTCGATCCAGGCCGGCCTGCGCGCGCACGGCGTGCTGTCGGTCGTCGACTATCCGGGCTTCGAAGGGGCGCGAGCGCCCGACATGGAGACCTATTCGAAGGCGCTCAACGGCGGCCAGTTCCCGCTGAGCATCCTCGCGGTGACGGAACACGCCGCCGGCCTGTACCGCAAGGGCGTGTACGGCAACACCATGACCGCCAACCCGCGCGCGCTCGACATCGCCGCGACCGTGCTGGGCCTGCTGACGCCGGCGCTGCGCGCGAACATCCGCGAGCGCGGCCGGGAGTTCATCGACAAGCTGGAGAAGCTGCGCGCCGAACTCGGCGGACTGATCACCGGCGTGCAGGGCACCGGCCTGCTGTTCTCGTGCGAACTCGACCCGGCCTTCAAGTGCTACGGCGCGAATTCCACCGAGGAATTCATGCGCGAGCACGGCATCGGCGTGATCCACGGCGGCACCAACTCGCTGCGCTTCACCCCGCACTTCGCGGTCACCGGCACCGAGGTCGACCTGATCATCGACCACATCCGCCGCGCGCTGCGCGAAGGACCGCGCAAGGCGCAGGCCGAAGCCGCCTGACGACGGCTGCCCGCGTCCTGCGGGAGCCGCTTCAGCCGCGACCGGAACGCGAGCGTCCGGATCGCGGCTGAAGCCGCTCCTACAAGCCCGCGGCGCGCTGCCAGAGCAGCCGCGTCAGCGGCGGCAGTCTTCCCGCCAGGCCGAGCACCGGGCCGCGCAGCAGCGTCGGCAGCAGCGCGTCGTTGCTGAACGCGCGGTCGATCGTTTCGAAGGCGTGCGCGGCCACCGCTGCTTCGCTGCGCCGCGTGCGTTCCCAGCGTGCGAGGCGATGCGGCGCGCCGGGATCGTGCCCGCGTTCCGCCGCGCGCCGCCACATCGCGCGCAGCGCGGCGACGTCGCGCAGCCCGAGGTTCACGCCCTGCCCGGCCAGCGGATGCACGACGTGCGCGGCGTCGCCGGCCAGCGCCAGCCGACCGCTCGCCAGCCGCCGCGCGAGCACCCGGCGCAACGGGAACGAGGCGCGCGCCGAGACCGACACCACCTCGCCGAGCCGCGCATCGAACGCGCGCGTCAGTTCGCGCAGGAACGTCGCGTCGTCCACCGCCAGCCGCCGTGCCGCCTCGGCCTCGGGCAGCGTCCAGAC
>CAMPHE010000260.1 GCA_946885815.1 uncultured Arenimonas sp. | reverse complement strand
GCGCGGCATCCAGCCTTTTCGTCGATCGCCGCCCGGTGCCCGTCGTGTCGGTGCTGCCGTCGTCGCGGCGCAGCCCGTCCGGCGTCAGCTCGAAGATCCACGCGGCGACCAGCGCGGGCACGAAGCCGAGCGCGAGCACGATGACGAGCGCGCGCATCGCCTCGGTAGATACGTCGAACGCCGGCAGCAGCGTGCCGGCGACCTGCACGACCAGCCACGCGGCCACCAGGTACAGGCCGGCGACGCGGATCACGTTCCGGCGCTTGAGTTCCGCGAGCAGTCGCACGTCCGCTTCCCCCAGCGTTCGATGCCGGGGCGGATCATGACACGGGCGACGAGCAAGGCGCCAAGGCCAGAGCAAGGGCATTCGACGCGGATAAGAGCGGATCAACGCGGATGGAGCTTCACGTCTTATCCGCGTCCATCGCTCTTATCCGCGTCGAAATGCTCTTGTCTCCGTCAAGCCAGCAGCAGCTTCGCACCGGCGATCGCGAGCACCACGGCGAGCAGGCGCTTGAGTCCGGCCGGGGCGATGCGCCGGGCGCCGAGCCACGAGCCGGCGAGGCCACCGGCGAGCGCGGCCGCGAGCGGGACGACGACGAACGCCGCGCCCGCGCCGCCGGTCGCGAGCGTGCCGCCGAGTCCGGCGATCGAATTGAGCAGGATGAACGGCGCCGACACGGCCGCCGCTGTCTTCGCCGGCGCCCAGCGCAGGAACAGCACCAGCGGCGTCAGGAAGATGCCGCCGCCGGTGCCGGTGAGCCCCGCGAGCAGCCCGATGCCGCCGCCCGCCGCGAGCGCGCCGGTGCGCGGCGCGCGCACGGCGTCGGCGTCGGCCGGTGGACGCAGCAGCAGTTGACCCGCCGACCACAGCAGCACGACGCCGAGCAGCACCTTCAGCGCCGCATCCGGCAACGGCGCCACGCCGCCGACGAACGCCAGCGGCACCGCCAGCAGCGCGAACGGCCAGAACAGCCGCCACGAGAAATGGCCGGCGAGTGCGAACTGCACGGTCGCGATCGACGCGACCAGGATGTTCAGCACCAGCGCCGCCATCCGGATTTCGGCCGGCGCGATGCCCAGCAGCGACATCACCGCGATGTAGCCCGACGCGCCGGCGTGCCCGACGGCCGAGTAGAGGAAGGCCACGACCGCGACCCCGAGCGCGAGCCACACCAGCAGGTCCATGCGCTATCCGGTCGCGAGCATCAGTCGCAGTGGAAATCGTCGCCGCGCGGCGTGCACTGCGGCGGGAAGCCGTGTGCGCGCCAGTACGCGACGACGCCCGTGTCGGCGAGCTTGGCCTTCATCTGCGGCGAATTGCGGAACGCCGGCGGGTCGCGCTCCCACGCGATGATCTGGTTCACCGCACTGTCGTCGGACCGGGCGACGCCATCGAAATCGCCCAGCCACAGGTACAGCCGCGATGGCGTCACCGTCTTGGCCTCCAGCGACGTGGCCGACGCGAAATGCCGCGCGATGAGCTCGGCGGCGCGGGGATTCGACGTGCCTGGCGTCTCGATCCCGGCGATCACCGCGGCGCGCAGGTCCGGATGCAGGTCGTTCATGTCGAGCACCAGCCGCGCCAGGGTCCGGTCGCCGCGCTTCATCAGTGGCACCACGAAATGATCGACGAGGTTCAGGGCGGCGCCGTCGGCGACGGTGCGTTCCCATACCGCCAGCCCGGCGGCTTCGTCGCCCCGGTACAGCAGCGCCAGCGCCTTGAACGTCCGGCAGTTGTGGTAGCGGGGCTCCAGTGCGAGGCACTGCTCGAGGTCGGCGATCGCGCGGTCGAAGAAGCCCAGCTCGATCCACGCGATGGCGCGCCACAAGACGGCGGTCGCGTTGCGCGGGTCGGCCGCGATCGCCCGCTCGGTGTCGGCCATGATCCGCGCGTAGTCGATCGGGGAGGCCGCGTGGTGCACCATCGACCGCGCCGCCCACGGCATCGACAGCGTCGGGTCGAGTTCGAGGGCCCGGGCCGCCGCCGGCTCCACCATCGCCGCGTAATCGCGGTCGTCATGGCCCCAACTGGTGATGGCCGCCGCGACCGCCGCGAGGCCCTCGTACGCGCGGGCGAACTGCGGGTCCAGCTCGATCGCGCGCTCGAACAGGCGTACGGCCTCCGGCAGGTCGCGTCGCGCGATGAACAGCTCGCGCGCCCTCAGGTACACGTCGTAGGCCTGCATGTTCGTCGTGTCGGCGACGACCGACACCACCGGCGCGTCGCCGGCGTCCAGCCGGCCGCGCAGCTCGTGGACGATCGCCTTCGCGATCTCGTCCTGGATCGCGAAGATGTCGGTCAGCTCGCGGTCGTAGGTTTCCGACCACAGGTGCCGGTCGTCGCCGGCGTCGATCAGCTGCGCCGTGATGCGCACGCGGTTGCCCGCCTTGCGGACGCTGCCCTCGAGCACGTGCGCGACGTTCAGCTCGCGCCCGATCTGCGCGACGCCGGTGTCGGCGCGGCCCTTGTAGGCGAACGACGAGGTGCGCGACGTCACCTGCAGGCCCTCGACGCGCACCAGCGCGTTGAGCAGCTCCTCGGAGATGCCGTCGCTGAAGTATTCGTTCTCGGCATCGGCGCTCATGTTGACGAACGGCAGCACGGCGATGGATTTCGGCGAAGGCGCCGCCGGCGCGGGCGCGGCGACGGCGGCGGGCGCCACGTCCGCCGCTGCCAGCTGGTCCGAATCCGCGTGCCGGAGCGCCGGCTGCCCGACGAAATACCACCCGAGCGCGAGCGCGACGAATGCCGCCGCCAGCCCGAACACGCGCTTGTTCCCCATCGGTGCCCGCTCGACGCGCATGCCGTCGGGCGTGATCTCGAGCACCCACGCCATCGCCACCGCGAGCGGGAAGCCGAGCATCGCCACGAGGATGAACACGCGCAGCACCCACGGCGGGGCATCGAATGCGGGAAAGGCGAGGCCGGCCACCTGCACGACCACCCAGGCGACGACGAGGTACGCGGCGCCGACCTTCAGGACCTTGCGACGCTTGAGTTCAGCGATGAGCGACATGCCGGATTCCCCGTACGGCTGCCGGGAGGATAGCCGCAAACCTCCGCGCGCCCCGCGCGGCCGTCGCCGGCCAGCGCGACCGATGGGCCATGACGCCGCTTCCGGGCATGTTTATCGTTCCCGATGCAACCGGCGCATCGAACCGGCCTTCGGAGGCCCGCATCCCATGAAATGGATCAAGCGCATCGCGCTCGTACTGGTCGTCACGGTCGCGGCGCTCGCCACTTTCGCCGTGGCCACCGCGCGGCGGACCGAGCACCCGGTCGGCCTGCAGGTGGTCCGCGTGGAAAGCCCGAGCGGCCCGATCGCCGTCGCGCTGTGGTACCCGACCGACGCCGCGCCGCGGCCGACGACGTTCATCGGCGGCGCGCTGCTCAGCGTCGCCCGCGACGCGGAGCCTGTCGGCGAGGGCCTGCCGCTGGTCGTCGTGTCGCACGGCAACGGCGGCACGTCGATCGCCCAGTCGTCGCTCACCGCCGACCTGCGCACGCGCCCCCGCGCGTTCGCCGCCACGCTCGCCGCCGCGGTGCAACGCGGCTGGGTCACGCGCGCCGCCGACGGCGGCGGCCACCTCGCC
>CAMPHE010000259.1 GCA_946885815.1 uncultured Arenimonas sp. | reverse complement strand
GAGGTAGACGTGCACCGTGCCGTCGCGCGGCTCGTCGTCGAGGTTGTGCACCAGCACCCAGACGTTCCGCGATTCGCCCGGCACGCGGGGCACTTCCAGTTCGCAGCGCGACGTCGCGTGCGCCGAGAAGCAGCCCCGCTCGGCCGGCGACGGCTGGCCGTCGCCGTCGGCGTCGATGCCGACCACGAGCGCCTGGCGTTCGCCGACCGGCTCGTCGACGAGTACGCGCGTCACCGTCTCGCCCGGCAGCGGCGCAGGCAGCGTGAATACGTCCCACGTCGTGCCGGCGGGCGTATCCCACGGCGACGTCGGCGTCGGATCGACCCCGTTCGCGAACGCCAGCGTCTGCGGGGCGACCAGGGGGGTCGCGTCGAACCGGGCCGAAGGCAGCGCACGCAGGTTCTCGACGCGGAAATCCATATGACCCGACGCGAGCGCGACCGTCATTTCCGGATCGCGCAGCGGACGCACCACGATCGCGACGTCGCCGACGTCGCACACGTCGCCGGCGCCCCGATCGACGCAGTAGCGGTACGCGAGCGCGTCGGTGCCGCTGAAATCACTCGCCGGCCGATACTCGAAATACTGCGGGCCGATGTCGTTGCGCGTCGTCAGCGTGCCGTGCGCGGGCGCCTGGACCACGGTGAGCGTGCCGTCGGCGGTGCCGGCGAGGAGGTCGTTGGTGAGCACGTCGAGCGGCCACGCGCCGAGGTTCTCGGAAAGCACGTAGCGGTCGTCCAGCGCCGCGTAGTCCGGGCTGCCGGTGGGTTCGTCGTCGACGATGGTGCCGCGCGCGACCGCATCGGCCGCCAGGACCGCGCCGACCGGCGACTGCAGGCGCGCGTCGAACGTCTCGTCGGACTCGGGCAGCGTGTCGGCGACGACCTGCACCGCCACGTCCGCGGCCGTCTCGCCGGCGTCGATCACCACTTCCACCGGCGTCGAGTCGATGTAGTCGAGGCCCGGCGTCGCGCTGACCGGCTCGAGCACGACGTAGACCTGCACGTCGACGTCGGTGGTGGCCGACAGCCGCACGCGGAAGGTCATCGGCGTATTGCCGGCATCGGTCTCGACGACGCTCGCGTCGTCGATCGTGAGGGTGGGCATGGTCTGCGCGGCCGCAGGCAGCGCGAACGCCAGCAACGCGACCGGCAGCGCGACGCGGCGGAACTTCGTGACGTTCATCGGAACACTCCCGCGAGGGTGGTTCAGGGCTTGGGAATCCGCAGCGTCTTGCTGATCATAAGCGAACCGGAGAGCGCGAACAGCAGCACCAGCGGGTGCAGCTGCCAGCCGAGGTCGAGTTCGCCGAACCACAGGTCGTCGCCGATGCGGCCCAGCCACGCCGCGACCGCCAGCACGATCACCAGCGCCAGGCTGGTCGGGATCGGCGTGCCTTCGAAGTAGGTCACCTTGCCTTCGTCGGCGCTCATCGCCTCGGCGGTGACGTTGTAGCGCGCCAGCCGGCTGACGCCGCAGCCGACGAAGTACGACAGCACCAGCCAGTCCCAGCCGCCCTGCAGGCCGCAGGCATAGCCCAGCGCCGCCGGCGCCAGCCCGAAGGAAATAACGTCGGCCAGCGAGTCGAGCTCCCGGCCCAGCGTGGAGGCGACCTTGCGCCAGCGCGCGATGCGCCCGTCCAGGGCGTCGAACACGAACGCGAGCGGGATCAGCGCCATGCCCGCGAGCAGCCACGGCACGTCGCCATCCTGCAGGAAGCGCATCGCCGCGAAGATCGCGCCGGTGCCGCAGAACGCGTTGCCGAGCGTGAACCAGTCGGCCAGGTGGAACTCGCGCAGCATCGAGAAATGGCGCGGGCTCATGGCGCGGGCGCGACCTCGGTGTCGGCGCGCTTCAGCACCGGGTACGGATTGACCGGCGTGCCCTGCCACCAGCGCTTTTCGGGGCCGAGCACGAAGATCGCGAAGTGCAGGTGCGGCGCGTCCTTGTTCGCGTTGCCGCTGGCCCCGACGTAGCCGATGACGTCGCCGCGCTTCACGGTGTCGCCCTCGTCCACGCCCTGGGCGTAGCGGTCGAGGTGCGCGTAGTAGTACGCGAGCCGTTCGTCGCCGTCGAACTGGTAGATCGTCAGCCCGCCCGGCACGCTCGCGAAGAGCTTGGCGATCGTGCCGTCGGCGACCGCGCGCACCGGCCGGCCGGTCGGCGCCATGATGTCGATCGCGTCGTGACTGCGGCCTTCGCCGCGTGCGTCGGAATACGTGTCCTGCAGTTCCGTGGGGGTGATGCCCTGTACCGGCAGCAGGAGCGTGGTGGCTCGCAGCGCGGCCAGCACGTCCGGGTCGGGCGGCGACTTCACCTGCGGCGAGGTGGCCGCGTCGGCGGGCGCGTCCATGGCATCGGGCGTGGCCGCCGGCGCGTCCGGCAGCGGCGCGATATCCGGGGGCGGCACGTCCACGCGGTCGAGCGGGTCGATCGCGATGTCCGGCGCCTCGTGCGGGTCGCGCGCCACGGGCGGCAGCGCCGGATCGGCGGCGCCCGGCTCCAGCCCGGTGGCCCCGTCCGGGCCGAGACCCGGTGCCGGCAGCGTCGATTCCACGGCGGGAGGCGGTGCTTCGTCGCGACCGAGGAACAGCCAGGCGACCGCGGCCCCTCCGCACAGCAGCCCCGCGACGAAGATCAGCAGTCCTTTCATCGGCAGCTCACTCGCGCAGGGTGGCCTTCGTGCCCGCCGCGACCGCGCCGGCGACACGCAGCGCGTCCCAGTTGGTCAGGCGGATGCAGCCATGCGACTGCGACTTGCTGATGCGCGACGGCTCCGGCGTCCCGTGGATGCCGTAGTGCTCCTTCGACAGGTCGATCCATACCAGCCCGACCGGGTTGTTCGGGCCCGGCTCGATATGCGCCTCGTCGTGCTTCGGGTTCGCGTCCCAGAACAGGTCGGGGTTGTAGTTGAAGCCCGGGTCACGCGCGACGCCGGTGATCTTCCAGTCGCCGATGGGCAGCGGGTCGTGCTCGCTGCCGGTGGTCGCGGGGAAGCGCGCGTAGACGTCGCCGTCGGCGTCGGCCAGCATCACCGACGAATCGTCCTTGTCGACGATCACCTCGGCGGCGTCCGGCAGCTCGGCGTCGCGCGCGACGTTCGGCACGCGGATCGTCCTGCCGGCCGCGAAGCCGCCGTCGTTGAGCTTGCGCAGCAGCGCCGGGCTCGCGTGGAACTTCTCGCCCAGCGCTTCCTCGAGGCTGGTGAACCCGAGGTCGTCCAGTTCGGCCTTCTTCATCATGACGGCCGGGATCACGCGGATCGGGCCGTCGGCGTCGTCCTCGGTGATCGTGTAGTCGGTGAGCGTGGCGACGCCGTCCTTCTCCAGTTCGGCCCATGTGGCGTCGTCGAGCTCGCCGCTGTCGGTGAGCCCGCGCGCGCGCTGGAACGCGGCGACAGCGCGGCGATGATTGGTGCCGACGATGCCGTCGATCTCGCCGGGCGAGAAATTCGCGCGATCGAGGAGCACCTGCGCGCGGAGGTCGGAGGGTTCCTCGTGCACGGCGGGTCCGGCCGCGGCCGCGGTGCTGTCGGCGTCGACGTCGGGGGCGGCGTCGGCGTCCTCGCGGTCGTCCGCGGCGGCCGCCGCCTCGCTCGCCGGCGGGGTG
>CAMPHE010000258.1 GCA_946885815.1 uncultured Arenimonas sp. | reverse complement strand
GTAGAACAGGTCTTCGCGGAAGGTGCCCGCGCGGATCATGGCCGCCAGGTCGGCATTGGTCGCGCTGATCACGCGCACCTTGACCTGGCGCTCGCGGTTCGAGCCGAGCCGCTCGAAGCGCCCGGTCTCCAGCACGCGCAGCAGCTTCATCTGCCCGGCCGGCGGCAGGTTGCCGATCTCGTCGAGGAACAGCGTGCCGCCGTCGGCGGCTTCGAACTTGCCTTCGCGTGCCTTGCCGGCGCCGGTGTAGGCGCCGGCGTCGGCGCCGAACAGTTCCGCCTCGATCAGTTCGGACGGCAGCGCGCCGCAGTTCAGCGTCACGAACGGGCCGTCGCGCACCGCCGAGTTCGCCTGCAGGATCTCGGCGATCTTCTCCTTGCCCGATCCGTTCGGTCCGCTGACCAGCACCGGCACGTCGGCCCGCGCGACCTGGCCGGCGAGCGCCAGCACGCGTTCGGTCGCCGGGTCGGCCCAGACCAGCCCGCGCAGGTCGACCGACGATTCGAGCGACTGGCGCTGCCGCCGTTCCTGCTGCGCCCGCTCGCCGAGCGCGTGGTTGGCCTGCCCGAGCTCGAGCAGGTTGGCGACGGCCGCGAGCAGCTTGCGGTCGTCCCACGGTTTGGCGAGGTAGTCGGCGGCCCCCGCGCGCACCAGGTCGACGGCCGATTCCAGATGCGTCCACGCCGTCATCAGGATCACCGGCAGCGCTGGCCTCAGCGCGCGGATCTCATGGAACAGCGCCTGTCCTTCCTCGCCCGAGGTGGTGTCGCCGGTGAAATTCATGTCCTGGATCACCAGGTCCACCGACTCGCGCCGCAGCAGGTCGAGGCCCTGCTGCGGCGAGGTGGCGTGCAGCGTGCGCAGGTCGTGCAGCGAGAACAGCACTTCCAGCGCCGTGCCGACGGTCGGGTTGTCGTCGATGACCAGGACGGTGGCGTGGGGCGCGGGCGGCATCGTCCTAGCCTACCGTCAGGCCGTTCGGGTGGCGATGGCCGGCGGCACCGCCGCCGCGCGCCATGCCGGGCCGAACACCGCCAGCAGGCCGAGCACCCACATCGCGACCATCGTCACCGCGAGGTATTCCACCGGCAGGCGCGGAATCTCCAGCTCGGTGACCAGGAAGTTGTTCAGCGCGAGTGCCAGTGCCAGCCCGGCGACGATGCCGCCGGTGGTGATCAGCACGTTCTCGACCAGGAAGTAGCGCAGGATGTCGCGCTTCTGCGCCCCCAGCGCGCGCCGCACGCCGATCTGCTTGCGGCGCTGGTTCACCCACAGGCTGGCCATGCCGACGATGCCGCTGGCGGTGATCAGCAGCAGGAACGCGGTGACCGCGATCAGCAGCCCGGCCATCATCTTCTCGCCGGAGTAGCGGCTGTCGCGTGCCTCGGAGAACGTGCGCTTGCCGAGCAGCACGCGATCGTTGCGCAGCGCCAGCAGCGCCTTCTCGACGTCGGCCATCACGCGGTCCTGCTGCCCCGGTTCCGTGCGCACGGAGTAGCGCGTGAACGGATCGAGGTAGTGGATCGGACCGATCATGCTGTTCTCGGCCTGCTCGCTCGCCGGCGCGCTCGGGCTCTGCAGCTTCTCGACGACGCCGACGATGCGCACCGCGCCGGCCTCGTCGCTGTTGCCGAGGTAGAACGTGCGGCCGACGTACGTCGTCTCGTCAGGGAACAGGTCTTCCGCCAGCGCCCGCGTCACGATGATCTCGGTCGGGTCGCGCCGCTCCACTTCCGGATTGAGCTCGATGAACTCCTCCGGCAGGAAGTCGCGGCCCTCCACCAGCTTCAGGCCGAACGTCTCGATCACCGAGTCGCCCTGGCCGTCGAAGTAGAAGGTCGCGCCGATCGAGCTGTCGCGGTCGCCGCGCTCGGCGACCAGGCCGCCGTAGTTCCAGCTCGACTGCCCGAGCGGGATCTGGTTCACCCAGGTCGCCGCGAGCACCCCGGGAATGGCGTGGATCGCTTCGAGGTCGGCGCGCTGCATCTCCTTCGGATCGGTGATCTCCCGGTGCGGGTAGAAGCGGATCTCGCTGAGGTTCTGCTCGTCGGCACCGGTCGGGCGCGCCGCGGTCGCGAGACGGTCGCGGATGATGTACAGCGCGTTGCAGACGATCGCGAGCGTCAGCGCGACCTGCGCCGCGATCAGCAGCGGCGCGGTCTTGTTGCGCAGCATCGAGGAAAGGATCGGACGGATTTCCATGGGGGATTCCTTTACTGGCTCTTGAGCTGCAGGGCGGGGACCACCTGGCAGGCACGCCACGTGGGCAGCAGGCCGGCGAACAGGCTGGCCGCGATCGACAGCACGATGGCGGTGGCGAGCATCGCGCCATCGACGCGAGTGATCAGCTCGATGTCCTCGTTGTACCCGCGGATGATAGCGAGCGCCCCGTAGGTCATGCCGATGCCCACCGCGGCACCGACCAGGCCGATGACGCCGGCTTCGGTGAGGTACTGCGTGAACACGTCGCGGCGGGTCGCGCCGAGCGCGCGCCGCACGCCGATCTCGCCGGGGCGCGCGCTGAACTTCGCCAGCAGCAGGCCGACGGTGTTGACCAGGCACACCAGGAGGAACCCGAACGCGAGCCAGGTCGACGTGCGCGTGTCGTCGCTGACGACCTCGTTCTCCTCCAGCCACTGCATCACGTCGTGCAGGCGGTAGTTCACCGGGCGGGTGAAACGGCCCAGCGCCTTCTGCTCGGCGATGTACGCACCGAGGTAATCGGCGTATTCGGCACGATCGGACGCACTCTCCAGTTCCGCCCAGTACTGCATCCACACGCACTCGGATTCGACCAGGCCCTTGAAGCCAGGCCCCGAGCTGCTGCTGCAGTCGATGCTGCCGTTGACGCCCATCTCTCGCGCCACGGCGGTGCGGAACGGCATGAACACGTCTTCGCTCGTGCCGTACTGGTTGTCGCCGATCAGGCGATAGAACTTCGGCACCGGATTCCACGTGTCGACGACGCCGATCACCGAGTAATCGAACTCGCCGATCCGGATGGACTTGCCGACCGGGTCCGCGTCTTCGCCGAAGATGCGCTCGGACAGGCTGCGGCCGATCACGACCACGGACGCGCCCTTCGCGTCTTCCTCGACGCTCCACGGCTGGCCGTACAGGAACGGCACGTCGAACATCGCGAAGAAGTCGCGGCCGACGGCGACGCCGTCGCTGAAGAACGGCGGAAGGTCGCTGCGCCCGGAATCGATCGCCGGGCCGATGCCGTAGATCGGCGCCTGGCGGACGCCCCGGCCCTGCTCCCAGAGCGCCATCGCATCGGTGTAGCTCACCTGCGCCGGCGGTTCGCCGTCGTCGTTCAGTTCCGTGCCGGGGCCGTTGTCGAGCCGTGGCACGAACAGGCGGTCGGACTTGTGCGGGATCGGATCGCCGGACATGCCGTGCAGCAGCGTCAGCGTGGTCATGCTCGCGGCGACGCCGACCGACAGCGTCAGCACCATCAGCGTCGTCAGCACCGGATTGCGGCGCAGGCTGCGGAAGCCCAGGGCCAGGTAGTAGCGGAACATGGCGGCCTCCTCAGGCGTGGGTGCTGGCGGCCGCGACGGCGGCGAGGCTGCGTGCGGTCTCGTGCGTCAGGTCGGACACCTGGCCGTCGATGATGTGCACGTTG
>CAMPHE010000257.1 GCA_946885815.1 uncultured Arenimonas sp. | reverse complement strand
GACCCGGCCGACGTGCTGGTCGTGCTGCCGCTGCCGCTGATCCCGGGGTCGGTCATCCGCTGCCGCCCGGTCGGCATGCTCAAGATGAAGGACGAGGCCGGCGAGGACACCAAGCTGCTCGCGGTGCCGGTCGACAAGGTGTTCGGCGGCTATTCGCACATCCACGACATCACCCAGGTGAGCCCGCACTGGCTGGAGCGCATCGGCCACTTCTTCGAGCACTACAAGGACCTCGAGAAGGGCAAGTGGGTGAAGCTCGACGGCTGGGAAGGCGCCGATGCGGCGCGCCGCGAGATCCTGGATTCCGTGGAGCGGTTCCGCTCCAGCCCGGAGAAGCTCAACTTCTGACGGGCCCGCGTCCCGGGTTAGAGTCGCCCGCATGAAACCCCGGGTCACCTCCTTCGACATCGCTTTCCGCGCCGGCGTCTCGCAGGCCACGGTGTCGCGGGCGTTGCGCGACAGCCCCCTGGTGAGCGCCGAAACGCGGCGGCGCGTGCAGGAGATCGCGCGCGAGCTGAACTACATCGTCGACAAGAACGCGTCGAGCCTGCGCACGCAGCGCGCCGGCACGCTGGCGCTGCTGCTGTTCGAGGACCCGACCAGCGACGATTCGGCGATCAATCCGTTCTTCATGTCGATGCTGGCGTCGATCACGCGCGCCTGCGCGCGGCGCCACCTCGACCTGCTGGTGTCGTTCCAGCAGATGAGCAGCGACTGGCACGCCGAGTACCAGGACAGCCACCGCGCCGACGGCGTGATCCTGCTCGGCTACGGCGACTATCTCGAATACCGCCCGAAGCTCGAACGTCTCGTCGAGGAAGGCACGCATTTCGTGCGCTGGGGGCCGCAGGTCGAAGACCAGCACGGCATCTCGCTGTGCTGCGACAACCGGCTCGGCGGCTTCCTCGCGACCCGACACCTGCTCGAGCTCGGCCGTCGTCGCATCGCGTGGATCGGTACGGCCACGCTGCAGTGCCCCGAATTCCTCGAACGCTACATGGGCCATGCCGAAGCGCTGGCGCAGGAAGGCATCGCGCTGCAGGACGCGCTGCGCGCCGACGCGAGCGATTCCACCGAAGAAACCGGCTACCGCGCGATGCGGGTGCTGCTGGAGCGCGAGGCCGCGTTCGACGCCGTGTTCGCCGCGAGCGACCTGCTGGCGATGGGCGCGATGCGCGCCCTCGCCGACGCCGGCCGCCGCGTACCCGAGGACGTGGCCGTGGTCGGCTTCGACGACATCCCGATGGCGAGCTTCATGCGCCCGGCACTGACGACGGTGATGCAGGACACGCGCCTCGCCGGCGAGCGGCTGGTGGCGTCGCTGGAAGCGCAGATCGCCGGGGAGCCCGTGGTCAGCGCGACCCTGCCGCCGAAGCTGGTGGTGCGGAAGTCGTGCGGCGCGACGCCGCGCTGAGGGCTTCGAGCCGCGCCTCGAACGCCGGGTCGCGGACGTCCGCGTCGAGCAGGAACACTTCCGCGCCGTGCGGCGGCACCTCGACGTCGAGCGTGCCGCCGGACGTCACTTCGCGCGTGCCGCCCGCCAGCGCCGCGCGCCACGTGCCGGCCTGCAGGTAGTCGCGGATCGCGAAACGCGCCGGCCCGTCGCCCTTGTTCAGCAGCACCAGCGCGATCTGCGCCTGCGCGCCGTCCGCGTACACGCGGTAGAACGCGGCGCGGTCGCCCTGCATCTCGAGATTGAGCTGCAGCCCGCGCTGCAGCGCCGGCGACGCGGCGCGCACGCGCGCGATGCGCGCGAGTTCGCGGTGGATGCGGCTGGCGGGCGCGGCGTCGACGCGTTCCTGGCCGAAGTAGGCGCGGTTGCCGCTGTGTTCGACGCGGCCGCGCATGAAGCCGGTCTCGGAGCCGTAGTAGATGACCGGCGTGCCACGCATCGTGAACAGCACGTGGTGCGCGTCGACGAAACCGTCGTCGGTCGCGTCGAGGCGCGCCATGTCGTGGTTGTCGTAGAAGGTCATCAGGTCGTACGGGTTCTGGTACGGCCCGTGTTCGAGCGCGAGCGCGGGCACGAGCGTCTCGAACCCGTGACCGGCCGGCCCGACGGCTTCCGACAGCGCCTTCTTCAGCGGGAAATCGAGCAGGCTGACGCCGCCGTTCTCCGGCCACGTGAACGGCGCGATCGTCGCCGCGTCGTAATCGAACGCCTCGCCGAACATGAAGAAGCCCGGGTGTCCGGCGCGGATGCGATCCGAGAACGTCTTCCAGAAAGACAGCGGCTGGTGCCGGATCGTGTCGATCCGGAACGCGTCGGCGCCCTGGGCGATCCACTGCAGGTAGGCGTCGACCAGGTGGTCCATCACCGCCGGTTCGTCGTCGCGCAGGTCGGCGAGCTGCGCGAGGTCGCGCTTCGTGTTGTAGAAGCGGTGCAGCGGCTCGGTCGCGGGCGACAGCTGTTCCGGCGGCAGGTTGCCGTGGTCGGCGAGCAGCGTGCCGTCGGCAGCGAACAGCTGGCCGAAACCCGGCTGCTTCACCGGCATGCCGAAGCCGGGCGAGGTGTGGTTGCCGACGATGTCGAGCACCACCTTCAGCCCGGCGTCGTGCATCCCGCGGGTGAAGTCGGCGAATGCGAGTCCCGGGCTCTCCAGGTGTTCGTCGACGCGGTGGAAGCTCGTCGCCCAGTAGCCGTGGTAGCCGGCCTTGCCGCGGTCGGTGAGGAACGTCGTGCAGCCGATCGCGTCGCCACCGGTGAACGCCTCGTCGGGGTTGTCGACGATCGGCGTGATCCAGACCGCGCCGAAGCCCATGGCGCGGAGGTATGCGGCGTTGTCGAGCACGCCGCGGAAATCGCCGCCGAGGTAGCCGATGTTGGCGCCGTCGGGGCAATCGCGCAGCGGGATGTCGAACGTGCGGTGCGCCCCGCCCTGGTCGCGATGATCGTTGCCGGGATCGCCGTTGACGAAGCGGTCGGTCACGACGAAGTACACGGCATGCGCGGCCATCGGCTCGCGCGTCCCGACGTGCATCGGCGGCGGCACGACGGTCGGCGACGCGACGCCGGCGCAACCGGCGAGCAGGGCCATGATCGCGAGCGGGGTCGAGGCGGGCAGGCGCATCGGCGAGGCCTCAGTGCGCACGCGGGGCGAGGTCACCCGCCGCCGGGTCGGCCACGTGCGCCGGCTCGTGCACCGCCGACAGCGCCAGCGCGCCGAGCAGCAGGCTGCCGCCGGCGAGCATCATCATGTAGATCGCGGCGCCCTCGAACACGAGGGTCAGCACCGGTCCGAGCAGCGTCGCCGCGACGATCTGCGGGATCACGATGAACATGTTGAAGATGCCCATGTACACGCCCATCTTCGCCGGCGCGATATGGCTCGCCAGCAGCGCGTAGGGCATCGACAGGATGCTGGCCCAGGCGACGCCGACCAGCGCGAACGAACCGACCAGCCACACCGGCGACGGCACCGCCGCCATCGACAGGAACCCGACGCCGCCGAGTACCAGCGCGCCGAAATGAACCGCGCGCCGGTTCAGCGGCATGCGCGCCGCGACCAGCGCCAGCCCCAGTGCGACCACCATCGACGACAGCCCGTACCAGCCCATGTACGACCCGACGAGATCGGCGGCGTCCTGGAACGCGCCGTTCGCCGCGGTGAACGCGGCCGCCTGCGTGG
>CAMPHE010000256.1 GCA_946885815.1 uncultured Arenimonas sp. | reverse complement strand
CGCCGCGCAGGCTCTTTGCCTGCGCGAAGCGCAGGCTCTGTTTCGCGCGATGCGTACTACATCGCCTGCCACGCTCTGGAAATTCACGTGGGGTGCTGGCGTGCCTGCTCTTCGTGGCGACGGCCGGCGTCGGTCGGGGGCGGATCCGCGCCCCGGCTGGCATAATGCGCACCGTGCGCCGCCGTAGGGGCGGCCCGAATCGGAAGGACCCCCTGAAATGACGCAGACCATCGCGGTGATCCGTGGCGACGGCATCGGCCCGGAGATCATGGACGCCACGCTGCAGGTGCTCGACGCGCTCGGCGTCGGGCTCGCCTACGAGTTCGTCGATGCCGGCCTGGTCGCCTATGAGAAGCACGGCGAACTGCTGCCGGCGGCGACGATGGACGCGATCCACCGGCACCGCATCGCGCTCAAGTCGCCGCTGACCACGCCGGTCGGCGAGGGCTTCAGCTCGATCAACGTCGAACTGCGCAAGCGCTTCGACCTGTACGCGAACGTGCGGCCCGCGATCAGTTTCCCGAACACGAAGTCGCGCTACGAGAACATCGACCTGATCACCGTGCGCGAGAACACCGAAGGCGCGTACATCGGCGAAGGCCAGAACCTCACGGCCGACGGCGAGACCGCGACGCTGACGCAGAAGGTGACGCGCCGGGGCAGCGAGCGCATCGTGCGCTATGCGTTCGACCTCGCGCGCCGCGTCGGCCGGAAGAAGGTCACCGTCGTGCACAAGGCCAACATCCTCAAGTCGACGTCGGGCCTGTTCCTGAAGGTCGCGCGCCAGGTCGCGGCCGAGTATCCCGACATCGAATGCAACGAGATGATCGTCGACAACACCTGCATGCAGCTGGTGATGAAGCCGGAGCAGTTCGACGTGATCGTGACGACGAACCTGTTCGGCGACATCATCTCCGACCTGTGCGCGGGTCTCGTCGGCGGCCTCGGGCTCGCACCGGGCGCGAACATCGGCACCGAAGCGGCGATCTTCGAAGCCGTGCACGGCTCGGCGCCCGACATCGCCGGGAAGGGCATCGCCAATCCGGTCGCGCTGCTGCTCGGCGCCGGGCAGATGCTCGACCACCTCGGCAAGTGCGACGAGGCGCAGCGGCTGCGCAGGGCGATCGTCGACACGATGCAGGCCCGCGACCACGTCACGCCCGATCTGGGCGGCACCGGCACCACGCAGTCGTTCGCGCAGGCGATCGCGGCGCGCGCGATCGGCTGAGCGACGCCGGCGTCAGGGAACGCGCCGCGCGGCCGGTCCGGCGCCGGCCGCCGGGCGGCGCGGCCTGGCGGCCTGCCGGCGCCGCACGCCGAAGCGCCGCAGCAGGCGCAGCATCTCCAGGTAGAGCCAGGCCAGCGTGACGACGAGGCCGAAGGCGGCGAACCACTCCATCACGTCGTCCGCGCCGCGCGCGACGCCCCGCTCGACGAAGTCGAAGTCCACCAGCAGGGCCATCGAGGCCATCGTCACCGCGAACAGCCCGAAGACGATGCTGGCGATGCTGCCCTCGTGCAGGAAGCCGAAACCTTCCAGCCCCAGCAGGCGCATGCCGAGGTTCACCACGTAGACCAGCACGATGGCACCCACGCCGACCGCCACGGCCTGGCGGAACCGCTTGCCGACCCGGATCAGTCCGGTGCGATAGGCCAGCAGCAGCACGGCCAGTGCGGCGAGCGTCAGCGCGACGGCCTGCACGACCACGCCCGGGTAGTTCGCCTCGCCCAGCGCCGACGCCGAGCCGAGCAATACGCCTTTCGCCGCCGCGTACAGCGGTGCCGTGACCGGTGACCAGGCCTTCTTCCAGACCGTCAGTACACCGAGGGCGAGCGCGGCGAGGCCGCCGCCCAGCATCAGCCCGCGCATCGCGGCGGGCGCTGACGGGTCGAAGTTCCACCATGCCCAGCCGGCCGCGAGGATGACGATGGCGAGCAGCAGGGCGGTGCGATGGACCGTACCTGCCAGCGTCATCGCGTCGGCGGGGTCCGCCGCGCGCGGCATGCCGCGGAACGTGCGGCCGTTCAGTGCTGGATTCCCGGCGCGCATCGGTCGCTCCCGTTGGGTCGGGATCCATGCTGGCGTCTGCGCCGTGAAGGGCGTCAGAGGGCGGATCAGTCGGTCGCGGCCGCCCCGTCCGGATCGGGCACGAAGATCGCGATGCCGTTCACGACCTCCTGGGTCGTCGGGATGCCGCCCCCGACGCTGGCGCCGCCATGCCGGCCATAGGAGCCCACGCCGACGCCCAGTCCCACCGGCGACGCCGTGCGGTCGCCGCCGAGCACGAGCACGCCGTTGGCGCCCAGCTCGCCGGCTTCCCGGCGCAGCCGCAGCAGTGCCGCGTCGCGCTGGCCCTGCGTGCCGAAGCCGGCGGCGCTGCGCGATTCCAGCCACGCGATGTCGATCGCACCGTCCGGACGGGCGCTGTATACCCGCACGTCCTGTACCGCGACCGGCGCCCGGGCCGCCGAGATCATCTGCGTGCGCGTGCCGGCGCAACCGGTGACGGCCAGGACGATCAGGGCGGCGAGGGCGGTGCGCATGGCGGTCAGTCCCGTGAGTTGAGCTTCGCGAGCAGGCGCAGGATCTCCAGGTACAGCCAGACCAGCGTGACAACCAGGCCGAACGCGCCGTACCACTCCATGTACTTCGGCGCCCCGGACTCTGCGCCCGACTCGATGAAGTCGAAGTCGAGCACCAGGTTCAACGCCGCGATCACGACCACGAAGGCGCTGAAGGCGATGCCCATCGTCCCCGATTCGTGGATGAAGCCGAACCCGTCGAACCCGAGCATCCGCAGCACGATGTTCACCAGGTACAGCAGGAAGATGCCGCCGGTGGCGGCGACCACGCCCAGCTTGAAGTTCTCGGTGGCCTTGATCAGGCCGCTCTTGTAGGCGAGCAGCAGCGCGCCCAGCGTGCCCATCGTCAGCATCACGGCCTGCATCACGATGCCCGGGAAGCGCTGCTCGAAGATCGCCGAGATCGCGCCGACGAACAGGCCCTCCAGCACCGCGTACAGCGGCGCGGTGACCGGCGACCACGTCTTCTTGAACACCGTGACGATGGCGACCACCAGGCCGCCGAGCGCGCCGCCGATCGCCCACGGCACGACGGCGCCGGGGTTTTCCGGCGAATACAGGCTCCACGTCCAGGCCGCCGCCGCGACGAGCAGCAGCAGCATGAAACCGGTCTTGTTGACGGTGCCCGACAGCGTCATCGCGTCGTCGCCGCCGGTGACGACGGCGCCGCTGCCGACGTCGAGGAAGGTGTTGCGGTTCAGGGCGGGATTGCCGCTGCGCATCGGGATTCTCCGTGGGAGGTCGGAACGGGAGGATGCTAGCGCACGGCCGCGCGGTGGCGCCACGCGTGGTCGAGTACCAGCACGTCGCCGCGGCCGGGGCGGTAGCCGTGGGCGAGGGCGCCGTGCACGTAATCGGTGGCCGCGGCGCACGCTTCCCGCAGGCCGAGGCCGCGGCAAAGGTTCGCGGCGATCGCCGACGCCAGCGTGCAGCCCGTGCCATGCCCGGAGGCCGGCAGGCGGGGGTGTTCGAACGCCAGCGGCGATCCGCCGTCGTCGAAGCGGTCGACCATCGGCCCGGCGCCGGGCAGGTGGCCGCCCTTGAGGAGCAC
>CAMPHE010000255.1 GCA_946885815.1 uncultured Arenimonas sp. | reverse complement strand
GCGGAGATGCGCGTGCTCTCGCTCGCCGATGCGCAGGCGCTCGAGGCGCTGGTGCGCGGGCGCGGCGCACGGGTCGTCGGCGAGGGGGCGGTCGTCGCCGAGCCGGAAGCCCGCGTGCTGCTCGCGCTGCCGACGAGCGAGGTGGTGCGGCTCGGGCTGATTTCCAACCGCGGGATGCTGATCGTCGCCGCGGGTTTCGGCGCGCTGGCGCAGACAGGCCAGGGGCTGATCGGTGACGCGATCGAAGGCGTCGGACGGCGCATGGTCGGCTGGGGGAACGAACTGCACCTCGACCTGCTCGGCTGGGTGCTCGGCGCCGCCTTGCTGCTCGCCTTTTTCGTCGTCGTCCTGCGCGTGCTGTCGGTGGTGACCGCGCTGCTGCAGTTCCACGGGTTCACGCTGGGCGAATCGGGCCGGCGCCTGACCGTGCAGCGCGGCCTGCTGACGCGGCTGCGCGCGAACATGCCGCGCCGGCGGATCCAGGCGTGGAGCCTGCACGAGGGGCTGGTGCATCGCTGGTTCGGCCGCCGCAGCCTGCGCGTGGACAGCGCGACGGTCGACAACGCGAACGGGCAGCGATCGCTGCGCGACCTCGCGCCGGTGGCGACGCCGGCGGCGATCGACGCGCTCGTGCGACACCTGCTGCCCGGCGTGCCGTGGCCGCCGGCGTCGTGGCAGCCGCTGCATCCGCGCGCGTGGCGCCGGCAGTTCGCCGTGCCGGCGACGCTGGCACTGGTCGCGACGGGGGTGCTGGTGGTCCGCGAAGGCGCCGTCGGCCTCGTGGTGCTGGCGCTGCTGCCGGTGCTCGTGGTGCGCGCGAAGGTGTGGGCGCGACACGCCGGCTACAGCGTCGACGCGGGCCTCGTGGCGGTGCGCGAAGGCTGGCTCGACCGTCACTGGCGGTTCTGCGAGACGCGCAAGCTGCAGGCCCTGAAACTCGTGCGGTCCCCGTTCGACCGCCGGCACGGGATGGCGACGCTGCTGCTCGACACCGCCGGCGCCAGCCCGCTCGAGCCGCCGCTGCGGATCCGCTACCTGCCCGAAGCCGAAGCGCGCGCGCTGCACGACCAGCTCGCGGCGGCGATGCACACGACTCCTACTCGCGCCAGAAGTGCGGGGTGAACAGCACGAGCAGCGAGAAGACTTCCAGGCGGCCGAGCACCATGCCGAGCGTGCCGAGCCAGACCGCGCCGTCGCCGACCTCGCCGAAGCTGACCGACACGTCGCCCAGCCCGGGGCCGAGGTTGGTGAGCGTGGCCGCCGCCGCGCCGAACGACGATTCGATGTCCAGCCCGTTGAGGTTCATCGCCAGCATCAGCATGACGAAGCACAGCATCCAGATGGCGATGAAGCCGCTGACCGACAGCACGACGCTCTCGGACACGCGCTTGCCACCCATCTTGACCACGAACTGCGCCTTGGGATGCACGAGCTGCTTGATCTCGCGATAACCCTGCCGCAGCACCATCACCACGCGCGCGACCTTCAGGCCGCCGACCGTCGAGCCGGAGCAGCCGCCGATGAACGCGAGCCCGACCACGATCAGCGGCGCCGGACCGGTCCAGCCGTCGAAGCCGGGCACCGCGAATCCGGTGGTCGTGATCGCCGACACGACCTGGAACGCCGCGCGCCGGAACGCCCCGAACACGGTGCCGTAATCGCCACCGAACAGCAGCAGCAACCCCACCACCAGCGTCGCGCCGAGCACGATGCGCAGGAACGCGCGCAGTTCCGAATCGCCGCCGTACACGCCCATCGACGCGCGCCGCCACGCCATGAAGTGCAGGCCGAAATTGATGCCGCCCAGCAGCATGAACACGATCGCGATGCATTCGAGCATCGGGCTGTTCCAGAACCCGAAAGCCTGGTCGTAGGTGGAGAACCCGCCCGTCGACACCGTGCTCATCGCGTGGCAGATGGCGTCGAACAGCGACATGCCGGCGACCCAGTACGCCGCCGCGCACAGCACCGTCAGCCCGAAATAGACGCCCCAGAGCAGCTTCGCGGTCTCGGCGATGCGCGGCGTCAGCTTCGTGTCGCGGCTCGGGCCGGTGCTCTCGGCGCGGAACAGCTGCGTGCCGCCGATCCGCAGCATCGGCAGGATCGCCACCGCCAGGATCACGATGCCCATGCCGCCGAGGAACTGCAGCAGCTGCCGGTAGAACAGCACGCTGCGCGGCAGGTCCTGCAGGTGGTCGATCACCGTCGCGCCGGTCGTGGTGAGGCCGGACGTGGCTTCGAAGATCGCCTGCGTGTAGCTCAGGTGCGGCGGCCCGTGCACGAACGGCAGCGCCGACACGAGGCTCGCGAACACCCAGGTCAGCGTGACCACGAGGAACCCGTCGCGCAGCCGCAGGTCGTACTGCACGCCGCGGCCGGCCGCCCACAGCGCCGCGCCGACCACGAAGCTGACGAGGAAGCTGCCGAAGAACACCTGCGCCGTGCCGTCCTCGCGCCACGCCAGCGCCAGCAGCGCCGGCGGCAGCTTCGACAGCGACGACACCATCACGATGACGCCGAGGATGCCCTGGATCGCGCGGAACCGCCGGCTGATCACAGCCACGTGGCCCCGGTCTGGAACAGGGCGCTCACGCGCGCCATCTCGCGCTTGTCCATCACGAACAGGATCACGTGGTCGCCGGCTTCGATCACCACGTCGTGGTGCGCGATCAGCAGCTTGTCGCCGCGCACGATGCCGCCGATCGTCGTCGCCGGCGGCAGTTCCAGCTCCTCCAGCGAGCGCCCGATCACCTGCGAAGTGCGGCGATCGCCGCGCACGACCGCCTCGATCGCCTCGGCGGCGCCGCGGCGCAGCGAATACACGCGCGCCGGCGCGCCCTCGCGGATGTGCGCCAGCAGCGCGCCGAGCGTCACCAGCTGCGGGCTCACGGCGATGTCGATCGTGCCGCCTTCCACCAGCTCCGCATACGACGGGCGGTTGATCAGCGCGATCACGCGCGGGCAGCCCATGCGCTTGGCGAGCATCGCCGAGAGGATGTTGGCCTCGTCGTCGTTGGTCATCGCGCAGTAGACGTCGGTCTGGTCGATGTTCTCCTCGCGCAGCAGGTCCTCGTCGGCGCAGTCGCCGACCAGCACGATGGAGTTCAGCAGGTCCTCGGCGATGCCGCGCGCGCGTTCGCGCGAGCGTTCCAGCACCTTCACCGAATAGCGCGACTCGAGGTTGCGCGCGAGATTGCGGCCGATGTTGCCGCCGCCGGCGATCAGGATCCGGCGCACCGGCTGCACCACGAGTTTCCGCAGCTCGCTCATCACCGTCAGGATGTCGCGCCGGTCGGCGAGGAAGAACACCTCGTCCTCCACCTGGATCACCGTGTTGGCCTCGGGCTTCACCGCCTTGCCGTGCCGGAAGATCGCCGCGACGCGCGCGTCGACGCCGGCCGGCAGGTGCTCGCGCAGCGTGCGGATGGCGTGCCCGACCAGCGCGCCGCCCTCGACGGCGCGCACGGCGACCAGCTGCGCGCGGCCTTCGGCGAAATCGAGCACCTGCAGCGCGCCGGGGAATTCGATCAGCCGCTCGACGTGGCGCGTCACCAGCTGTTCGGGGCTGATCGCCGCACTGACCGCCGAATGCGCCGGATCGGCGAGCGCGGCGACGTCGAGGTACTGCGCCTCGCGCAGCCGCGCGACGCGCG
>CAMPHE010000254.1 GCA_946885815.1 uncultured Arenimonas sp. | reverse complement strand
CGACGTCGCCGCCGCCGAATCGCGCCGGCTCGCCGCGCGCGACCTCGCCGACGACCTCGGGCTGCCGATCGGCCACGCGGTCGATTTCTGGACCGAAGCGTCGCTGTTCTCGCAGGCCGGCCTCACCGCGATCGTGTTCGGCCCGGGCGACATCGCCCAGGCCCACACGGCCGACGAATGGGTGGCCCTCGACCAGCTGGCGGCCGCGGCCGCCCACTACCGCAGGATGCTTTCGGCGCCATGAGCCAGACCCGCACGACGATCGTCCGCCTGCTGTCGAACATGGGCAGCGCGAAGGAGATCCAGCAGTACCTGAAGCGTTTCTCGCAGCTCGATGCCGGGCGCTTCGCCGTGGTGAAGGTCGGCGGCGCGGTGCTGCGCGACGACCTGGACGCGCTGGTTTCGTCGCTGTCGTTCCTGCAGCAGGTGGGCCTGACCCCGATCGTCGTGCACGGCGCCGGGCCGCAGCTCGACGAGGCGATGGCGGCGGCGGGCGTCGCGAAGACGACCGTGGACGGCCTGCGTGTCACCGACGCGAAGGCGCTGGCGATCGTCCGGCGCGTCGCGCAGCAGCAGAACCTGCGGCTGGTCGAGGCGCTGCAGGCGCAGGGCGTGCGCGCGACGTCGATCACCGCCGGTGTGTTCGAGTGCGCGCTGCTGTCGAAGCGGAAGTACGGCCTCGTCGGTGCGGTGCAGCGCGTGCATGTCGACGGCATCCGCGCGGCGCTCGACGTGGGCTCGATCCCGGTCATCGCGTCGCTCGGCGAGACCGCCGCCGGCCAGATCCTGAACATCAACGCCGACTGGGCCGCGAACGAGCTGGTCAAGACGCTGCGGCCGTACAAGATCATCTTCCTCACCGGCACCGGCGGGCTGCTCGACGCCGACGGCGCGGTGATCGACTCGATCAACCTCAGCACCGAATACGACGCGCTGCGCGCGCAGCCGTGGCTGCATTCCGGGATGCGCGTGAAGCTGGAGCAGATCCACGACCTGCTCGCGGCGCTGCCGCCATCGAGCTCGGTGTCGATCACGCGGCCCGACGAGCTGGCGAAGGAGCTCTTCACCCATCGCGGCTCCGGCACGCTGGTGCGCCGCGGCGAGCGCGTGCGCGTGGTCGAGCGCTGGCGGGACGTCGACACCCGGCGGCTGCGCGCGCTGATCGAATCCGGCTTCCGCCGCAAGCTCGACGCCGACTACTTCCGCCGCACGCGGCTGCTGCGCGCGTACGTGAGCGAGCATTACCGCGCGGCGCTGGTGCTCACCGAGGAGAACGGCATCGCCCATCTCGACAAGTTCGCGGTCAGCGACGACGCGCAGGGCGAAGGGCTCGGGCGGGCCGCGTGGCAGGTGATGCGGGCGCAGACGCCGGCGCTGTTCTGGCGCTCGCGCACCGGCAACCCGGTGAACGAGTTCTACTTCGAAGAGGCGGACGGCGCGATCAAGGGCCCGCGCTGGAACGTGTTCTGGTACGGCCTGGCCGACTGGGACGCGATACGCTTCGCCGTGGACCATTGCCGGGCCCGGCCGGCGACGCTGAAGGGCTGACATGCTGCACGCGACCAATCCGAACTGGACGATTCCGCCGATCCTCGGCGGGCGGCACGTCACGCTGGAGCCGCTGCAGGCCGGGCATGTCGATGCCCTGCTGGAGGCGGCGGCGGACGGCGAACTGTGGCATCTGTGGTACACGTCGGTGCCGGGTCCCGAAACGGTGCGCGCCTATGTCGCGCGCGCGCTCGCCGAGCGCGAGGCCGGCACCGCGATGCCGTTCCTCGTGCGCGACGCGCACGGCGAGCCGGTCGGCAGCACGCGCTACTTCCGGCTCGACCCGTCGATCCCGTCGCTGGAGATCGGCTACACGTGGTACGCCGCGCGGGCGCAGCGCACCGCGCTGAACACCGAAGCCAAGCGGCTGCTGCTCGGGCACGCGTTCGACGCCATGGGCTGCACCGTGGTCGAGTTCCGCACCCACGCGTTCAACCACCGTTCGCGCCGCGCGATCGAGCGGCTCGGCGCGCATTTCGACGGCATCCTGAGACGGCAGATGCGAATGCCCGACGGCCACCTGCGCGACACGGTGGTCTATTCGATCCTCGACTGCGAATGGCCGACGGTGCGGCGCGGCCTCGACCATCGCCTCGAATACGGGACCGCGCGATGAGCGCGCCGATCACCGTCGGCCTCGTCGGCGCACGCGGCCATACTGGCACCGAACTGGTGCGGCTGTTCGCCGGTCACCCGCGGTTCGAACTGGCTTTCGTGTCGTCGCGGGAGCGGGCAGGGCAGCCGCTCGCGGCGCATGAACCGGGCTACGCCGGCGCGCTCGACTACGTCAGCCTCGGTCCGGCGCAGGCCGCGCGCGAAGGCGTCGACGCGCTCGTGCTCGCGCTGCCGAACGGGATGGCGGCGCCGTTCGTCGCCGAAGTCGACGCCGCCGCGCCCGGGACGGTCATCGTCGACCTTTCCGCCGACCACCGGTTCGACGATGCCTGGCATTACGGGCTGCCGGAGCTGACGCGGGAACAGGCCACCGGCGCGCGCCGCATCGCCAACCCGGGCTGCTACGCGACCGCGATGCAGCTGGCGATCGCGCCGATGTGCGACGCGCTGGCCGGACCGGTGCAGTGCTTCGGCGTTTCGGGCCATTCCGGCGCCGGCACGACGCCATCGCCGAGGAACGACCCGGCCGCCCTGCGCGACAACCTGATGCCGTACGCGCTGACCGGCCACCTGCATGGCCGCGAGGTGGCGCGCCAGCTCGGCCATGCGATCGAGTTCATGCCGCATGTCGCGCCGCATTTCCGCGGCCTCACGCTCACCGCGAACCTGCATCTGCACCGCGCGTTCGATGCCGCGGCCGTGCGCGCCCGGTTCGAGGCGCATTACCTCCGCGAACCGCTGGTGCGCGTCGTCGACGAGGCGCCATGGGTCGCCGCGATCGCCGGCCGCCACCACGTCGAGATCGGCGGCTTCGCGCTCGCCGACGACGGCCGGCGCCTCGTGGTGGTGGCGACGCTCGACAACCTGCTGAAGGGCGCGGCGACACAGGCGCTGCAGAACCTCAACCTCGCCTTCGGGCTGGCGGAGACCATGGGCATTCCGACCGGGGAGCGCGACGCATGAGCGACCTGCTGTGGCAGAAGGACGGCGTGCAGGTGGACCCGCGCATCCAGCGCTTCCTCGCCGGCGACGACGTGCTGCTCGACCGCGAATTCATCGCGCACGACATCGTCGCGAGCAAGGCCCACGCCAATGGCCTCGCGCGCATCGGCGTGCTGGAAGACGACGAGGCCGCGGCGCTGTGTCGCGAGCTCGATGCGCTCGCCGCCGACCTCGCCAGTGGCGCGTTCGTGCTCGACGATCGTTTCGAGGACGGCCATTCGGCGATCGAATCGCGCTTGGTCGAGCGCCTCGGCGACGTCGGCCGCAAGATCCACACCGGCCGCAGCCGCAACGACCAGGTCCTGGTCGCGACGCGGCTCTGGCTCAAGGACAGGCTCGGCGACGCGCGCGCGCACTGCATCGCCGTCGCCGGTGCCTGTCTCGACCGGGCGGAATCCGAGTCACTGCCGATGCCCGGCTACACGCATCTGCAGCGCGCGGTCGTGTCGTCGACGACCATGTGGTGGGCCGGCTATGCCGAGGCGTTCAT
>CAMPHE010000253.1 GCA_946885815.1 uncultured Arenimonas sp. | reverse complement strand
CTGCACATCCTCGGCGAGATGGCGAAGGCCCTCGACACGCCGCGCTCGGAAATGTCCGAGTACGCGCCGCGCCTGCTGACGATGAAGATCCACCCGGACAAGATCCGCGAAGTGATCGGCAAGGGCGGCAGCGTGATCCAGGCGATCACGAAGGAAACCGGCACGCAGATCGACATCCAGGACGACGGCACGATCGTGATCGCGTCGGTCAACGGCGCCGCCGCGCAGGCCGCGAAGGCGCGCATCGAGTCGATCACCAGCGACGTCGAGCCGGGCCGCATCTACGAGGGCAAGGTCGCCAAGCTGATGGACTTCGGCGCGTTCGTCACCATCGCCCCGGGCAAGGACGGCCTGGTGCACGTGTCGCAGATCTCCAACGAGCGCGTCGAGAAGGTCAGCGACAAGCTCAAGGAAGGCGACATCGTCAAGGTGAAGGTGCTGGAAGTCGACAAGCAGGGCCGCATCCGCCTGTCGATCAAGGCGGTGGAGGAAGGCGAGAACGCCTGATCGACCTGGCGGTCGGTTTCTTCTGGAGGAAGGCGGCCATCGGGCCGCCTTCCGCGTTCTACGACGGGCGATGTGGATTCGGGGAGCGGTAAAGATGGGCGAGTTCCTGAAGGGACCGGCCGCGCTGCTGTCGGCGGCGGCGCTGCTGTCGGTCGCCGCCGCGCCGGCGTCGGCGCAGAGCGGCAAGACCTATTTCATCACCTACGCCCCGGTGCAGGTGCAGGAAGGCGATGCCGGTACGAAGGTCGTCGAGGTCCGGTGGCAGCTGGAAGGCGACACGTCGCACGAAATCTCGTTCGACGTCTCCACCGCCGCCGAGCCGGCCACGCCGAGCTACTACGACGTCGCCGACGCGGGCATCGATTTCGATCCGATCGCGACGACCCGGGTGGTCGTGCCGGCCGGCCAGACCTCGGGCACGATGACGCTTCGCGTCAAGGGTGACCTGGACGTCGAGCAGACTCAGCGCGCGACGATCCACTACCGCAATATCGTCGGGGCGGTCGCGCCGGGGCAGTACGGCGATGTCGACTTCGCCAGCTCCGGCGTCGATATCGTCAATGACGACGAGCCGCCGGCGATGCCGGACATCGCCGCGTTCGACGACCACGCCACGGTCCGTTGGCGCGGTGGACCGCAGCCGCATTCGGGAATCGACCCGTTCGCGAACGACGTCGGCCCGTCCCACATCGCCGTGACCACGTCGATCGTCGAGCATCCGCAGCACGGCACCGCGGTGCCCGGCGAGCCGGACATGGTGTCGCAGTCGCACATCACGTACGTGCCCGACGAGGGTTACGTCGGGCCGGACCATCTGCGCTACCGCATCTGTGCCGGGAGTTACTGCGACGAGGCCGACGTCGACATCGACGTGGTGCGCATCGCCGGCTGGAACGGCGAGCTCGGCCAACGCGCCGGCCGCATCGACGTCGACGAAATCGCACCGATGGCGATGCCGTCGATCCGGCTGCTCGCGTCGCCGCTCGTCGCGCCGGTGGACGTGCCGTTCCAGACATCGACGGATCCGACGCCTTCCGATCCGTTCGACGGACCGGAGGGAACGCATTTCCAGCGGTTCGAGTTTCCGGCGCTGTCCGCGGACCATGCCGACTGGTACGTGGGCGGAACCCTCGCGAACTCGGTGTACGACGGGTACAACAGAATCGATGTCTATGTCGGCGTCGACCGCGACGGCGACGGCGCACCGTCGGACGACGAGGTGCTGTGCGTTTCGGCGATGCGCGAGCCCCTGTGCTACGCCCCGGTCCGGCAGGAACCCGGTGTCGACGCGTGGTGGGTGATGGCGCACAGCCGCATCCCGGAGACGATCCGCCGCGTCGCGAAGGCGTGGGAACTGCCGGTGGTCGATGGCGACGGATCCTTCGTCGCGACCGGACCCGGGCACGTCGAAGCCGGCGAAATGCTTCCGCTGACCCTGTCGTGGGACGACGATTCGATCGGCAGGGCGGACTGGCGGTTCGGCGTGGTCCGGGTGTTCGCCGAAGACGGCGTGGTCGTCGGCGACCTGGCGTTCGGCATGCGCAGCTACTCGCCGTCGCTCGCGCCGACGATGCTGCTGCCCGAAAGCCCGCGCACGTTCGCTCTCGGAAAGGACGAGCAGCTGCGCACGCTCTTCTTCGATGTCCCTGCGGGAGCGTCCGAGGTGCGCATCGCCGCGGCGAGCGGACACGCCGTCGAATACCGGCTCTGGAAGCAACCGGACGGGCCCGTCATCTCGTGGGATCCGACCCACCCGACGCCCGGCAGCGCGCCGGAGGATCCGGCCGTGCCCGCGTACGCCAGCGGTGCGGGCGACGATGCCGCGATCGTTCTCGCCGGCGCCGGGCTGACGCCGGGTCGGTGGTTCCTCCATGTGCGCAATGCGTCGGGAACGGAGACGGAAACGACGGTCGGGCTCGCGATCGACGGCGATGCGCCGGTCGTGCGGCCCGGCAGCTATTTCGACGCGGAGAGGAAGGGCAGCGGCGTGTTCTTCTATCCGGCCGGCGGCGACTGGGCCGGGCTCTGGTACACGTACCGGCCCGACGGTTACTCGACGTGGTACTACCTGCAGGGCGCGGCGCCGGGTGCGAACGGCCTGGGGAACGGCGGCATCTAGCGCGCGGCATGGGACGGCGATTCGCGCACGCTCACGCGCGTCGGCACCGCCTCGGTGGCGCCCACCGCCGCCGACGCGTTCCAGTTCACCTACACGATCGACGGCGAGACCGGCACGCGGCCGCACGCGGCGCTCGGGCGCGGCTGTCCCGCGGGCGACGACGGCCCGGTCGACATCAGCACGCACTGGTTCGATCCGGCGCACGACGGCACCGGCTACAGCGTGCAGACGTGGGAAGACTACGAGTATTTCGCCGCGTTCCTTTACGACCACCAGGGGCGGCCGACCTTCCTGGCCGCGGAGCGCGACACGTTCGGCGGCGACGATGCGGTGGCGGCCCTGCAGGTGATGAAGAACGTCTGCCCGACGTGCGCCGATCCCTACGGCGGCATCGGGCCGTTCCGCTACGACGCCGGCGAGATGCGCCGGACGCTGCAGGACGGCGCGTTGGCGACGATCGAGATCGACGCGATCTGGGAGGTCGATTTCGGCGGTGAATCGCACTGGAGCAGCGTCCACCGGGTGCAGGCGCTCGGCGGCCCGGGCTCGACGCAGGGGTGCGCGCCCTGACGGCGCGTCGCCCGCGGGGCAAGCCCGGGTAAACGCCCGACACGGGATTCACGCGCACTCCGGATACTCGGGACATTCCGTCCACGAGGAAACCGCCATGCACCCCCGGAACCCGCTGGTTCGCACGCTCCTGTTCGCCGCCCTCGCGGTGGCGCTGCCGCTGGCCGCGCAGGAAACCCCCGACGTGCCGCCCGTGAGCGGAACCGGCACGGCCCCGGAAGAACCGCTCGGCGACGCCACGCACGACGACGCGCCGGCGGAAGCGATCCGGAATGCCGTCACCGACGCCGTGCCGCCGGACGCGGACCCCGACAGTACCGACGCCGGCGTCGAATCGAAGACGACGTCGAGCGAGGAGGAGGCCGACGCGGTCGACACCGAGGACGCCGACGCCGACGCCGACGCCGACGCCGACAGCACCGCTGCCGCGGCCGGACCCGCCGTGCACGAGGAACCCTCCGACC
>CAMPHE010000252.1 GCA_946885815.1 uncultured Arenimonas sp. | reverse complement strand
CGGTGCGCGCCGAGAAGCCGCGCAGGGTCAGGTTGTCGCCGGCCGGCACGCCGCCCTCGCCCGCCTGCAGGCTGATGCCGGGCACGTTGCCCAGCGCCTCGCGCAGGGTGGTGACGCCCTGCTGGCGCATCAGCTCTTCCGGCACGATCGTCACCGTCTTGGGCGTGTCGAGCAGCGGCTCGGCCATCTTCGGCGAGCTGGTGCGCGGCACGGCTTCGCCGGTGACCTCGACCGCGTCGAGTTCGGCCGGGGCGGGCGCGGGAGCGGCGAGCGCGGCCGGCGCGGCGATCGCCAGCGCGAGGCCGGCCGCGAGCGGATGGAGCGGGAAACGGGGCATCTGCGGTCCTTCTGGTTGTTCTTGTCGGCCGCGGGAAAGGTCACCGCCGCCGTGGGACGCGCAGTCTAATTGCGAGGCATTCGCATTTGCAACTGGTTCGCGTTACGGCTGGGCGGGGCGGGCTAAACCCTTTCGCCCGCCACCGCATCCATCGCGAATCGCCGTGCAATCCTGCCCGACGACATCCGGGGGAATCCGATGCCGATCGCTTCACGTCTTTCGCTGGCGCTCGGCGCCGTGCTGGTGGTGCTGCCGTCCGCCGCCGCCTTCGCGCAGGTGGCGGACAACGCCGCGAGCGGTGCGCGCACCTACGTACCGGCCGACTTCACGCGCTTCGCGCCGCGCAACGCGCTCGAGATGCTGGAAAACGTGCCCGGCTTCGTGATCCGTGCGGAAGTCGTCGAACGCGGCCTCGGCCAGGCGACCGGCAACGTGCTGCTGAACGGCCAGCGCCTGTCGGGCAAGTCGAACGACATGCTGTCGCAGCTGCAGCGCGTCGCGACCGCGAACGTCGTGCGCATCGACATCGTCGACGGCGCGACGCTCGACATCCCCGGTCTGTCGGGCCAGGTCGCGAACGTGGTGACCAAGGCCGGCGGCATCACCGGCACCTGGCGCTGGCGCCCCGACGTGCGGAAATACTTCACCGAGCCGAACCTGCGCCGCTTCGACGTGTCGGTCAGCGGCTCGGGTGCCGCGCTCGACTGGACGCTGGGACTGAGCAACAACGCGAGCCACAGCGGCGCCGGCGGCGCCACGGAAATCCGCGAGGCCGACGGCACGCTGCGCGAGCGCCGCACCGACGAATGGACCGGCGAGCTGGAGCAGCCGCAGCTCAACGTGCAGCTGTCGCGCAAGGCCGCGTCGGGCGCGATCAGCAACGCCAACCTGCTGTACCGCGTGTTCGACTACGGCTACCGCGAGGCCGGCAGGCGCTTCGACCATCCCGACCTCGCCGACCGCGAACGGGACGTGCGCTCGACCGAAACCGGCCACACCGCCGAGCTCGGCGGCGACCACGAGTTCGCGCTCGGGACCGGCAGGCTGAAGCTGATCGGCCTCGCGCGCGAGGTGGATTCGAAGATGGCCGACACCGTGATCGTCGATTACGAGGACGCGACGCCGACCGCCGGCGAGCGCTTCGCGCGCCACGGCGTCGAGACCGAGCGCATCGGCCGCGCCGAATACCGCTGGAAGGCCGGCGTCGCCGACTGGCAGGTCTCGGGCGAGTACGCGTTCAACGAGCTGGACGCGGTGTCGACGCTGTTCGTGATGGACGGCGCCGGGGCGTTCCTGCCCGACCCGGACTTCGGTGGGCGCGACGTGGTGTCGGAGGACCGCTTCGAGCTGATGGGCACCTGGGGCCGGCCGCTGCGCGAGGATCTGGCGCTGCAGGTCAGCGCCGGCGGCGAGTTCTCGCGGATCGACGCGGGCGGGCAGTCGCGCGAGTTCGTGCGGCCGAAGGGGCTGGTGTCGCTGGCGTGGACGGCGTCGGAGACGCTCGACGTCGGCATCAAGCTGGAGCGTCGTGTCGGCCAGCTGAATTTCTACGATTTCCTCGCCTCGGTCGACATCAACGACGACCAGGCGAATGCCGGCAATTTCGACCTCGTGCCGCCGCAGACGTCGGAGCTGCAGGTGGAGGCGACCAAGGCACTCGGCGACTGGGGCAATACCTCGCTGCGTGTCTACGGGCAGCGCATCGACGACATCGTCGATACCGTGCCGATCGGTCTGGACGGCGAGAGTCCCGGCAACATCGATTCGGCGAGCGTGGTCGGCTTCCAGTGGAAGGCGTCGATCGAACTGGCGCGGCTCGGGTGGGAAGGCGCGAAGCTCGACACCAACGTGCAGATGGAACGCTCGCGGGTCGACGACCCGCTGACCGGCGAGTCGCGGCCGATCAGCAACAACCTCGCCGAGCTGTTCGAGATCTCGCTGCGGCACGACATTCCCGACACGGCGTGGGCCTGGGGCGGCGACATCGTCTATTCCTTCTACGAGAAGGACTACCGGCTCACCGAGGTCGGCCGATTCTGGGAAGGCCCGTACTGGGGCAGCCTGTTCGTCGAACGCAAGGACTGGCACGGCATGACCGTGCGCCTGACCGCGAGCAACCTGCTCGACGCCCGCAGCAAATGGAACCGCACCGTCTACGAAGGCCGCCGCACCGGTCCGGTGGACTTCGTGCAGGAAACCGACCGCCTGATCGGCCCGATCTTCCAGCTGAGCCTGTCCGGCAAATTCTGAAAATAATCTGCTCTGAGCAAATTACGGAAAACCTGCTCTGAGCAGATTATCTGGCTAGACTCGCGCGGTTTTCGCTGCCGGAAGCCGCCGATGCCCTCACCCGCGCCCTGCCCCGCGTGCGCGTCGCCGCTCGCCGCGGGCCTGCGCGACTGGCATCGCGTCTGCCCTGCATGCGGGTACGAAGGCTCGACGCTGCGGCCGCGGATCCTGGAGCAGCCTGAAGGCGGGGCGCTGGACGAAGCCGCCCGCGCCGACGGCCTCGCCGACCTGCGCCGGCGCAACTTCGCCACGCTCGCGACGCTGATCGCCCGAGAACTTGCGGCGACCCCGTCCGTCGCGAGCACCGGCGGCGCCGCCCGCCCCCGCCTGCTCGACGTCGGCTGCGCCCACGGCTGGTTTCTCGAGACCGTGGCCGCCGATCACGACACCGTCGGCATCGAACCCGACCGCGCCGTCGCCACCGCCACGCGCGCCCGCGGCATCGCCGTCCGCGAGGGCTTCTTCCCCGATGCGCTGCACGCCGACGAGCGCTTCGACGTCATCGTCTTCAACGACGTGCTCGAGCACATCCCGGACATCGCGGCGGCGCTGGCCGCCTGCGCCCGCCACCTCACCCCCGGCGGCCTGCTCGTCGTGAACGCGCCCGACCGGCGCGGCGCGCTCTACCGGATCGCGAAGGCGATGCTGCGCCTCGGCCTGCCGGCCTCGTTCGATCGCCTTTGGCAGAAGGGCTTCCCGTCGCCGCACGTGCATTACTTCGACACCCGCACGCTGCACGCGCTCGCCGCGCCGCACGGCCTGCGCCCGGCCGGCGAGTACCGGCTGCCGAGCCTGTCGGCCCGCGGCCTCTACGCCCGGGTCCGGTATGCCGGCGACGTATCGGCGCCGAAGGCCGCGGCGATCACCGTCGCGGTCGGCGCGACGATACCGGTCCTGGCCTTGCTGCCCTCCGACATCACCGCCTGGCTCTTCCGCCGCGAATAGCCGCTCCGGGCACCGAGGGACGCGAAGGCCCTGCCGACGCCGCGGTTCGAGGCCCTTCGGGCCGATGCGCGGCCGCCCGCTCCTCCCCGCCC
>CAMPHE010000251.1 GCA_946885815.1 uncultured Arenimonas sp. | reverse complement strand
CCTCGCCGGCGACATGCATCTCGGGCTCCGCGCGCCGAACCTCTGGTTCCGCGCGCGGCTGCGCTATCCCGATGCGCGTGCGCCCGGCGGCCGCGTCGATGTCGCCGGGTTCACCCTGCCCGGCATTCCCGCGGTGATCGTCGGCAGCAACGGGCATGTCGCGTGGAGTTTCACCAACAGCTACGGCGACTGGCTCGACTTCCACCGCGTCGAATGGAGCCGCGAGCAGCACGACCGCTACTACGTGCCCGAGGGCCAGGCGGCGCTGCGCACGACCACCGAACGCATCGAGGTGCTCGGCGGCGAGCCGGTGGACTTCGTCGTGCGCGACACGCGCTGGGGGCCGATCGTGCACGACCTCCCCGACGGGGACGCGCTGGCGCTGCGCTGGACCGCGCAGCTGCCCGGCGCGCTGAATTTCGCGCTCGCCGACATGGCGCGCGCGGGCGGCCTCGACGAGGCGCTCGCGGTGGCCGACGTCGCCGGCATCCCGGCGCAGAACCTGCTCGTGGCCGACGCCGGCGGCCGCATCGCGTGGCGGCTCACCGGCCAGATCCCGGAGCGTTCCGGCGACTGCGCGCCGCGCGCGCCGCTGGTCGTCGACACGCCGTGCCGCTGGACGCGCTGGCTGGCGCCGACCGAGAACCCGAGCGTGGTCGACCCGCCCGACGGCCGCCTGTGGACCGCGAACGCACGCGTGGTCGACGGCGACGCGCTGGCGCTGGTCGGTGACGCCGGCTATGCGAACGGCGCGCGCGCGAAGCAGATCCGCGACGGCCTGCGCGCGAAGGCGCGCTTCACCGAAGCCGACCTGCTCGCGATCCAGCTCGACGACCGTGCGCTGTTCCTCGCCCGCTGGAAGGACCTGCTGGTCGCCGAAGCGGCACGCGGCGACGATGCCGCGCTCGACGCGCTCGCGGCCGCGACGGCGGACTGGAACGGGCGCGCCGACCCGGCGTCGGCCGGCTACCGCATCGTGCGCGCATGGCGGCTGGCGGTGATCGAGCGCATCCGCGACGGGCTGATGGCGCCGGCGCGCGCCGCGCTCGGCGACGAATTCGTGATGCCCGACCTGCCTCAGCTCGAGGCCGTCGCGTGGCCGCTGCTGCAGCAGCGGCCAGCCCACCTGCTGCCGCGCGACCACGACAGCTGGGACGCGCTGCTGGCCGACGCCGCCGTCGCGGTCCGCACGCGGCTCGAAGCGGACGGTCCGCTGGCCGGGCGCACGTGGGGCGAAGCCAATACGGCGGCGATCTGTCATCCACTCGCCGGGGCGCTGCCCGCCTTCGCGCGGTCGGCGCTGTGCATGCCCGCCGACCCGTTGCCCGGTGACGGCAACATGCCGCGCGTGCAGGCCCCGGCGTTCGGCGCCAGCCAGCGGATGGTGGTCGCGCCCGGCCACGAAGCGGACGGCATCGTGCAGATGCCCGGCGGCCAGAGCGGCCACCCCCTGTCGCCGTTCTGGGGCGCCGGCCATGCCGCGTGGGTGCGCGGCGACGCCGCGCCGTTCCTGCCGGGCGACCGGCAACACCGGCTGCTGCTGCAGCCGGAACCGTGATCGCGCGCACGGTTCGCGACATGGGGGCTGACTTCCGTCACGTTTCGGAGTACACCCGGTGCACTGCCCGGCACGCTCCGCCGGTGCAGCCGACGTGCGGGTCGACGTCAGGGGGAGCGACCCGCCACGGCCACAACCGGCCGAGGTGGATTTGATGGACATGCTCGTTTCGCTGCTGACGCACTACCGTCGGCTGATGCTTTCCCGCCAGGCCGCCGTCGTGCGCGCCGCGGTGCTGGCGATGACCGCCGACCAGCGGCGCACCACCGCCGACCACACCCTGTACGAGATCAGAACCGCCGCGGCGCTGCCGCTGCCGCATCTGCACGGCGATGCCGAGCCGGTGCCCTATCGGCCGTGGACGCCCGTGGCCGACACGATGGCCCGACGCGCGACCGATCGCGCGGTGCAGCTGCGGATGCGCAGCGTCGCGCTGTGGCTGGCGGTCGTCTATCACGAGACGCGGCACGCGCGCGGCGACGGGATGCAGGCCGTGCACCGCGAGGTGCTCGGCATCCTGCGCGAGCTGAAAGCATCGAGCGGTACGTCGCGGCCGCTGCCGGCCGACGTCGACGTCGCCGCCTAGGACACCGGGAGGGAGTGCGGGAGGCTCAGGCGGGCAGCACGTGCCGCGCCACGGCGAGATAGAGCGCGGGGAGGCGCTCCAGCTCGTCCAGCGCGATGCGCTCGTCGACCTTGTGGATGCTGGCGTTGATGGGCCCCAGCTCCACCACCTCGGCGCCGAGGGGCGCGATGAAGCGGGCGTCCGAGGTGCCGCCGCCGGTGTTTTCGTCCGGGACCGTGCCACAGACTTCGGCGAGCGCGGCGCGGGCCGCGGCGCGCAGCCGGCCTTCGCCGGTCAGGAACGGTTCGCCGCCGCGATGCCAGCGCAGGTCGAAACGCAGGCCGTGCGCGCGCAGCACCGCTTCGGTCTCCGCTTCCAGCGCCGGCGCCTGCCAACCGGGGTGGTAGCGGAAGTTGAACACCGCTTCGCAGGTACCCGGGATCACGTTGTTCGCGCCGGTGCCGGCGTGGAGATTGGACAGCTGGAAGCTGGTCGCCGGAAACACCGGGGTGCCCTCGTCCCAGCGGCGCGCGGCGAGCTCGGCCAGTGCCGGCAGCGCCGCGTGGATCGGGTTGAGCGCTTTTTCCGGGTACGCGACGTGGCCCTGCACGCCGTGCACGGTGAGATAGCCGCTGAGCGTGCCGCGACGGCCGACGCGAAGCAGGTCGCCGAACACTTCCTTCGACGAGGGCTCGCCGGTGACGCAGTAGTCGATGCGCCGGCCGCTCGCGCGGAAGTGGTCGGCGACGCGGCGCACGCCGTCGATCGCGTCGCCCTCCTCGTCCGAGGTCAGCAGCAGCGCGATCGTGCCCGGGTGCCGCGGATGCGCGGCGACGAACTGCTCCAGCGCCACGACGAACGCGGCGACGCTGCCTTTCATGTCGGCGGCGCCGCGGCCGTACAGATGCCCGTCGAGTTCCGTGGGCACGAACGGATCGCTGCGCCACGCCTCGCGCGGACCCGGCGGCACCACATCGGTGTGGCCGAGGAAGACCAGCACCTCGCCGCCGTCGCCGTGCTCGCACCAGAGATTGCGCACGTCGCCGAAATCGAGACGCTCGCATCGGAAGCCGGCCGCCTGCAGCCGCGCGGCGATCAGGTCCTGGCAGCCGGCGTCGTCGGGCGTCACCGACGGCCGGGCGATCAGCGTCTTCGCGAGGGCGACGACGTCGTTCATTTCCGGATGCCGAAGCGCAGCTTGTACGCGTTGTCGGTGAACCCCACGGACACCGTGCCGTCGTCGGCGACGAGCACCGGGCGCTTCACCAGCGCCGGGTACTCCTTCAGCAGCAGGGTCCATTCCGGATCGCTGGCCGGTGCCTTGCGCGCGGCGGGCAGTTGCCGCCACGTGGTCGAGGCCTTGTTGACCAGCTTGTCCCAGCCGCCGACCTGTGCCGACCACGCCTTCAGTGTTTCCGGCGTCTGCCGCTGCGCCCGCAGGTCGACGAAATCGTGCGCGATCTCGAACCGGCGGAGCCAGTTCCGCGCCTTGCGGCAGGCGTCGCAGGCGTCGAGGCCGTAGAGCGTCGGCATCGCGCGGTCAGTC
>CAMPHE010000250.1 GCA_946885815.1 uncultured Arenimonas sp. | reverse complement strand
CGCGGCGCAGTTCGACGTCCAGCAGCGCGAGGTCGGCCGCCGGCGCGGCCATCGCCCGCGCCAGTTCGATCCGCGTGCGGGCCGTGGCGAGATCGCCCGCGACCAGCGCCGCGCGCGCCTGGGCCAGCGCGGCGTCGCGGACCGCACCGAGGCCGCGACGCGCGCCCGGGTGGTCGGGGTCGCGGGCGAGCACGGCCTGGAAGCGCTCGCGCGCGCCGCTGCCGTTGGCGGCGCTCAGATCGCCGCGGGCGAGCGCGGCTTCCGCCTCGCGGATCTGCTGGTTCAGGTCCGACACGGGGATCAGCTGCTCGCCGAGCGTTTCACGCCAGTGGCTCAGCGCCCAGCCGCCGGCGATCGCGACGGCGGCGAAGCCGGCCAGCAGCAGCCACAGGCCGGTGCGGCCGGTGCGCGGCCGGCGCGGCGGTGGCGCGGACGGCGGGTGCGGCGACGCCGGACGGGCGCGATCGGCGAACTCGAGATCGTCGATCGAGCCCAGCGTGGGGGTGCGGTCCGGGTCGGGACGGTGTTCGTGGGTCATCGGCGGGAGGATACCTTGGCGATTGTGCAGGAGCGGCTTCAGCCGCGACTGCACCTGTGTAATCCGCCCGGGCGGTATCGCGGCTGAAGCCGCGCCTACGGATTCGCGGAGACGCGGCGGGCTTCACGGACGCCGGGGATGGTGCCGAGCCGGCCGAGGAGCTCGCTGAGCTGGCCGAAATCGGCGACGCGCACGGTGAAGCGCAGTTCGGCGAGGGCCTGGGCGTCGTCGGCGCGGGAATCGAGGGCGAGCACGTTGATGCCCGACTGCGCGATCACGTTGGTGACGTCCTTCAGCAGCCACTTGCGGTCGAACGCGCGCAGCACGAGGTCGACGTCGTAGCGCGTGGTGTCGCGCCGGCTCCACGCGACCGGCAGCACGCGGTCCGGGTCGCGCGCCAGCAGCCGCGACAGCGCCGCGCACCCGTCGCGATGAATGCTGACGCCACGGCCGCGCGTCAGGTAGCCGACGATCGGATCGCCGGGCACCGGCTGGCAGCAGCGCGCGATCTGGCTCAGCAGGTTGCCGACGCCTTCGACGGTGAACGGCGCGCGATCGTCGCGGGCCGGCCGCGCGCGCGGCGGCGGGCGCGCCGGCTCCGCGGGCGCCGCCTGCGCCTGCGCGTGGTCGTGCAGCGCGCGGCTCACCTGGCTCGGGCCGATGTCGCCCAGCGCGAGCGCGAGATGCAGGTCGTCGACGCTCGCGAGCCGGAACTTCGCCAGCGCCGGCGCGAGGTCGGCGTGCAGCAGGCCGAGGCGGCGCAGCTCGCGTTCCAGCAACTCGCGGCCGGCCTGCAGGTTGCGGCCACGGTCGATGCGGTGGAACCACGCGCGCACCTTGTCGCGGCCGCGGCCGGTGACGAGATAGCGGTCGCCCTGCAGCCAGTCGCGCCGCGGTTCGCCGGTCTTGGCGGTGAGGATCTCGACGCGGTCGCCGGTGGCCGGGCGGTGGTCGAGCGGCACGATGCGGCCGTTCACCTTCGCGCCGCGCGTGCGGTGCCCCACCTCGGTATGCACCGCGTACGCGAAATCCAGCACGGTCGCGTCGCGCGGCAGGTCGATCACCTCGCCGCGCGGCGTCAGCGCGTACACCCGGTCCTCGACCAGCGCGGTGCCGAGGCCGGCCAGCAGCGACGCGTCGTCGCCGTCGCGCGCGTCGAGCAGCTGGCGCATCCACGCGACCTTGCGCTCGAAGCTGGCGTCGGCGCCGCCGCCTTCCTTGTAGCGCCAGTGCGCGGCGACGCCGAGTTCGGCGTGCTCGTGCATTTCGCGCGTGCGGATCTGCACTTCCAGCGTGCGGCCGCCGGGGCCGACCAGCGCGGTGTGCAGCGAGCGGTAGTCGTTGCCCTTCGGCTGGGCGATGTAATCGTCGAACTCCCCGGGGATCGACGGCCACAGCTGGTGCATCACGCCGAGCGCGGCGTAGCACGCCGGCACGTCGTCGACGAGCACGCGCAGCGCGCGGATGTCGTACAGCTCGCTGAAGGGCACGCCCTTGCGCTGCATCTTCTTCCAGATGCTGTAGATGTGCTTCGGCCGGCCGGCGACGTCGGCGGCGATGCCGGCCTGCGCCAGTGCCGCGAGGATGCGCCGGCGCGCGTCGTCGATGAAGCGCTCGCGGTCGGCGCGCTTCTCGTCGAGCAGCTTCGCGATGCGCGCGTAGGTGTCGGGCTGCAGCCAGCGGAACGCGAGGTCCTCCAGCTCCCATTTCAGCTGCCAGATGCCGAGGCGGTTCGCGAGCGGCGCGTGGACGTCGGCGGTGAGTTCGGCCAGCGCGCGCCGCTCGTCTTCGGGCAGCGCGCCGGCCGCGCGCAGGCGCACCAGCTGCAGCGCGAGCAGCACCATCACGGCACGCAGGTCGCGCACGAGCGCCAGCAGCAACCGGCGCAGGCCTTCGGCGCCGCCGCGGCGGTGACGGCCGTGATGCAGCGCCGGCACCTGTTCGGCCGCGCCCAGTCCGTCGAGCAGCGGCGCCAGCCGCGGGTGCGCCGCGATCACCGCCGGCGGCAGCGCCGCGCGCAGTGCCGGCCACAGGTGGAGCGCGGTCGCGGCGACCACTTCGGCGTCGGGGCGCAGCGGCTGCAGCGCGTCGAGCACGCGCACCGCGAGCTGTTCATCGGCCACCGCCGGCAGGCCGGTCGCGGCCTCGCGCAGCGCCGCCAGCAGCGGCGGCACGGGAACGAGGGCGCCGATCCGGTCGGACAGGCGCGGCGGCGGTGCGGTGGACGGGTTCAAGTGGCGCCTTCGTTGCGCGCAGGGTTAGACTGCCGGGCGAATCGCTCGCCAGTGTAACCAGTCCGGAACCGAACCCCATGCGCCGATTGCTCACCGCCTCCCTGCTCGCCTTCGCCCTGTCCGCCGGCGTGGCCGGCGCCCAGGAATTCTCGTCGCTCGAGGAAAAGATGTCGGCGAAGGAATTCCGCGAAGCCGGGCTCGACAAGCTCACTCCGGAAGAGCTGGCGGCGCTGAATGCCTGGCTCGGCGCGAAGATGCGCGCGCCGGCGGCCACCGCCGCGGCGCCGGTCGAGGACCGTCGCGGTTTCCGCGACCGCGACGGCGATGCCGACGAATCCGACATCGTCACCCGCATCGACGGCCCGTTCCGCGGCTGGCGCAAGCTCGGCGAGCGCTTCGTGCTGAACAACGGCCAGGTGTGGGAAGTGACCGACGCGCCGTCGAAGTTCGTCGTGAACCTGGTCGACCCGGTCGTGCGCATCGAGGAAGGCGCGTTCAGCGCGTGGTACCTCAGCGTCGACGGTTACAACGCCCGCGTGAAGGTCAAGCGCATCAAGTAAGCGCGTCAGCGCAGCGTCTCGAGCAGCCGCGACAGCCGCTTCGCCGACACCTGGCGACGCGTGCCCAGCTCCTGCGCGAACATCGAGACGCGCAGTTCCTCCAGGTCCCAGCGCAGCGACTGCCACGCCGGCTCGCCGGCGCGGCCGTCGCGGCGCGCGGCCGCCAGCGCGTCGGCGAACGGCTTGAGTTCGAGCATCCGCGCCTGGTCGCGCACGGGGTCGCGCAGGGCGCGTTCGGCGCGCAGCGACAGCGCCTTCACGTAGCGCGGCAGTTCCGCCAGCGCGGCCGCCGGCGTTTCGCGCAGGAAGCCGGGCGGCACCAGTGCCGCGAGCTGCGCCT
>CAMPHE010000249.1 GCA_946885815.1 uncultured Arenimonas sp. | reverse complement strand
ATGCCGGCCTGCCCCACGGACCCGAGCCGATGACCCCGACCCCGAACCTGCGCCTGCCGATCTTCGCCGCGATCCTCGCCGTGCTGGCCGCGACGCGCCTGAACCATTTCGGCGCCATCCCCGACGCGTCGTGGGCGATGTTCTTCGTGGCCGGCTTCTACCTGCGCGATTCGGTGCGCTGGGCGTTCCCGGCGCTGATGGCCGTGTCGGTCGCGATCGACTGGGCGGTGATCGCCGCGTCGGGCGCGAGCTTCGCCGGGCACTACTGCGTGTCGCCGGGTTACGCGCTGCTGCTGCCGGCGTACTTCAGCCTGTGGGCGGCCGGCGCGCTCGTCGCGCGCCACGGGATGCGCCGTCCGGGCGCGAACACGCTCGCGATGCTCGTCGTGGCGGTGTTCGCCGGTACCGCCGTGTGCCACCTGTTCGCGCAGGGCGGCTTCTATTGGCTGAGCGACGTCGTCGCGACGCCGACGATCGCCGGCTGGGCGTCGAACTACGCCGACTGGTTCCTGCCGTACCTGCGCACGACCGGCATCTACGTCGGCCTCGCGGCGGTGCTGCACGTGGCGTTCGCGCAGTTCGCCGGCACCGCGCCGGCCCGCGCGGGCGACGCGCGCTGACGGTGGGCAACCGCCTCTCGAAGATCTACACGCGCACCGGCGACGACGGCAGCACCGGGCTGGGCGACGGTTCGCGCGTCGCCAAGGATTCGGCGCGCGTCACCGCCTACGGCACCGTCGACGAAGCCAATTCGGCGATCGGCGTGGTGCTCGCGTGCGAGGTGCCCGCACCGGTGCGCGAAGTCCTGGTCGCCGTGCAGCACCAGCTGTTCGACCTCGGCGGCGAGCTGTGCATCCCGGGGCACGCGGCGATCTTCGACACCGACATCGCGCGCCTCGAGGCGCATCTCGACGTGTTCAACGCCGACCTGCCCGTGCTGAAGGAATTCATCCTGCCCGGCGGCGGCGCCGCGGCCGCGCACTGCCACCTCGCGCGCACGATCTGCCGGCGCGCCGAGCGCGAGGTCGTCACGCTGTCCCATCACGACGCGGTGCGCCCCGAGGCGATCCGTTACCTGAACCGCCTGTCGGACCTGCTGTTCGTGCTTTCACGCGTGCTCGCCCGCGCCGGTGGTCACGGCGAGACGCTCTGGAACCACGAACGCCGCAAGGGCTGAACGCCCCGGTTCCGTGTTGCCGGCCCCCCACGCGATGGGCCAAGCTATCGCGTCTTTCGCCGGGATGAACACGTGCGCCGTCCAGTCCTTCGCCTGCTTCCGCTCTGCCTGGCCATCGCCTGCTCCGCCCGCGCGCAGGATTCGCTGTCCGACGCCACGTGGGACCTGTGCCCGGCGCCGGAAGGCCTGCCGCTGTTCCAGCCGCTGCCCGAAGGCGACAAGCCGGCGAAGGGCACGCCGCAGCCCACCGACATCGACGCCGAACACCTCGACGTCAGCGAGAAGAACGTCACGGTGCTCACCGGCGACGTCGAACTGCGCCGCGGCGAGCAGTGGCTCGGCACCGACAAGCTGACCTACCGGCACGAGACCGAAACCTTCGTCACCGAAGGCCCCGTGCGTTTCCAGGACCGCACGTTCCGCTTCCTCGCCGCGAAGGCCGAGGGCAACCAGAAGGCCGAGACGATCCGGCTGCAGGACGTGCAGTACCAGTTCAACGAGAACCTCGGCAACGGCCGCGCCGACACCATCACCGTGGTCGACGAGGTCGGCCGGATGGAAGGCGCGACCTATTCCACGTGCCCGCCGGGCCAGCGGCAGTGGGAATTCGCCGCCAGCCGCATCGACGTCGACCAGGAAGAAGGCATGGGCAGTGCGCGCAATGCCACGCTGCGCCTCGGCGGCGTGCCGGTGCTGTGGCTGCCGTACGTGAAGTTCCCGATCGACGACCGCCGCCGCACCGGCCTGCTGGTGCCCAAGATCGGCTACGACAGCGAGGACGGCTTCGAATACGAGCAGCCGATCTACCTGAACCTCGCGCCGAACTACGACGCCACGCTGAAGCCGCGGATCATCGGCAAGCGCGGCTTCATGATGGGCGGCGAGTTCCGCTACCTGTTCGAGGACCACCAGGGCGAGATCGACGCGACGTGGCTGCCCGACGACCGCCTCTACGACGGCGACCGCGGCCTCGCGTCGTGGCGCCACCATTCGTCGTTCGGCCCGCACTGGTACGCGCGCGCCAACCTCAACCACGTCAGCGACGTGCACTACTTCGAGGATTTCGGCGACCGGCTGGCGACCACCTCGGTGTCGATGGTCGGCAGCCAGGCGGGCCTGTACGGCCGCGGCCACGGCTGGACCGCGAGCCTGCAGGCGCAGGACTGGCAGATCGCGACGCCGTTCATGCCGGTCGGCGCCGAGCCGTATTCGGAGCTGCCGGCGATGCGCGCGAGCTGGGTGAAGCCGCTGGCGTCGTGGGTGGAGGTCGGCGGCACGGCCGAGGCGGTGCGCTTCGTGCACGACGACCGCGACGGCCCGGGCGAGATCGACGGCGGCGACCGGGTCGACGTGCGCCCGTTCATCCGCTTCCCGTTCGGCGGCGCCGCGTGGTACGCCACGCCGGAGTTCGCGTGGCGCTACACGGCGTACTCGCTCGACGACAGCCTGGTGCCCGGCGGCGACCGCTCGCCGACGCGCAGCGTGCCGGTGATGAGCCTCGACGCCGGCGCGTTCTTCGAGCGCGATTTCCAGTGGCGCGACGACGACTACGTGCAGACGCTCGAACCGCGGCTGTTCTACCTCAACGTGCCGTACGAGGACCAGGACGACCTGCCGCTGTTCGACACGCACCCGCTGACGTTCGGCTGGCCCGGCCTGTTCCGCACCAACCGCTTCAGCGGCGGCGACCGCCAGGCCGACGCCGACCAGCTGACGGTCGCCCTGACCACGCGCGTGCTCGATGCCGACGACGGCCGCGAGATCTTCAGCGCGGGCCTCGGGCGCATCCACTATTTCGACGCGCCGCGGGTGACGATCCCGGGCGCGCTGCCGCTGTCGGACGACGGGTCGGCGTGGGTCGGCGAGGCGTCGATCGCGCTGTCGCCGCGCTGGAACATCGGCCTCGCGCACCAGTGGGACCCGGACGATTCGCGCACGCAGCTGTCGGCGTTCCGCAGCCAGTGGCGCTTCGCCCGCGGCGGCCTGCTCAATGCCGCCTACCGGTACCGGGCGGACCTGCTGGAGCAGACCGACATCTCGTTCGCCCTGCCGATCAACGAGCGCTGGAGCCTGCTGGGCCGCTGGAACTACTCCCTGTTCGACGACGAGACGCTGGAGGCGATGGGCGGTTTCGAATGGCGCAGCTGCTGCGTCGCGCTGCGCGTCGTGGCCCGTGAATACGTCCGCGAATTCACCGGCGAGAAGAAGTCCGGCATCTATTTCGAGCTCGAGCTGAACGGGGTCGGCGGCCTCGGCCGCGACACGGTCCGCCTGCTCGATGATGCTATCCTCGACTACTCCGAATACGTCCGTTGACCCCAGCGCGCCGACCACCGGCGCCGGAGCCCGATCCCGAATGAAAACCGTCGTCCACACCCTCCTGGCCGGCCTGCTGGCCCTGTGCGCGGCCGTCGCGCCCGCCGCCGCCCAGACCACCACCATCGACTCCATCGTCGCCGTCGTCGACGAGGACGTGATCCTGCGCAGCGAGCTCGACCGCGC
>CAMPHE010000248.1 GCA_946885815.1 uncultured Arenimonas sp. | reverse complement strand
TGGGGGGCGCGGCGCCCCCCGCACAACGAAAAAATAATCATGCACTGTCCCCGCCCCCGCCTTACTCGCGGCGTGCGAACCATCCCCAGCTCACCGCCAGCAGGCCGATCGGCGGCAGCGCGTACGCGATGCGCGCGTCGAAGTGGTACACGTCCGACAGGCTCACCGCCAGCCGCTGGCCGAGCAGGTACGCCAGGCCGATGACGATCGCGATGAACAGGCGCTTGCCGAAGCCGCCGGAGCGCAGCGAACCGAACGCGAACGGCAGCGCCGCCAGGCACAGCACGGCGACGTTGACCGGGTAGAACCAGCGGCCCCAGTACGCGTTCTCGAACGCCTTCGAATCGAGGTCGTTGCGCTGCAGGTAGTCGATGTTGCGCCGCAGCTCGCTGCTGCTGAGGTAACGCGGCCGCGACGCGGCGGCGGCGAGCGCCTGGTCGTCGAGCCCGCTGTCCCAGCGTTCCTCCACCTTCTCCTCGGCCGTGACCGACCGCGGCCCGAACGTCGATCGACGCACGTCGCGCAGCACCCACCCGTCGGGACGGTGTTCGGCGAGACGCGCCTCGGCGAGCGACAGCAGCTTGCCCTCGTCGTCGAATTCGAACAGCCGCACGCCGCGCAGCTCCGTCCACTCGACACCGTCGGTACGGCGCTTCACGCCGTCGCGCGCGTTGAGGAAGACATTGCCCTCGCGGGCCCACAGCCCGGAGACGCGCGCGACGACGATGTCGCCGGTCTTCGCGGCGTTCACGACGCCCTGCGCGCTCTGCTCGCCGGCCGGCGCGAGGGTTTCGGCATTGACGATCATCAGCAGCGCGACCAGCGCCAGCGCCGCGAGCGAGCCCAGCCCGATGCGCAGCCGCGACAGGCCGACGGCGCGCATCGCGGTCAGCTCGGACCGCGCCGCGAGCCCGCCGAGGCCCATCACGGTGCCGATCAGCGCGGTGACCGGATACAGCTCGTACATCCGCCGCGGGATCGTGTAGGCGACGAACAGCACCGCGTGGCTGAGCGTGTAGCCGCCCTCGCCGATCTCGTCGAGTTCGTTCACCAGTGCCAGGATCAGGTCGAAGCCGAGCAGCACGACGCCGGCGCCCAGCATGGACAGCAGCACCGTGCGGCCGAGGTACAGGTCGATGCGCCGCACGAGCGGCCTCATGCGCGCGCCCGCCGCGGCGCCGGCAGTCGGCCGTCGGTGAGGAACAGCCACGCGGCGAGCACCGCCAGCGGCAGCAGCAGCCACCACAGCCCGGCCCACGTCGGGATCGCGCCGCTGGCGAGCCAGCCCTTGCCGAGAATCAGCAGCACCATCGCGTTGATGTAGATCAGCAGCGCCGCCAGCACGCGGCCGTAGCGTGCCTGCCGCGCCTCGCCGCGGCCGAGCGGGAGCGCGAGGAAACCGAGCACGAGCGCCATCAGCGGTGTCGCGATCCGCCAGTTCAGTTCGCTGCGCGGCGCCGCCCCGGCCTGGCCGAACAGGCGCAGCGTCGGCTGCGCTTCCATGTCGTCCTGCTCCGCCTCGACCTCGCGGTCGGGCACGCGCAGCTCGTTGGTCGCGAAGCGCATCAGCCGGAAATCGCGCGCGGTCGGCGTGCCTTCGGCGCGGAAGCCGTCCTCCAGTCGCAGGAAGCGGCCGGCTTCGCCTTCGAAGAACATCTCGCCGCGATCGGCGGTGATCACGTCGAGCCGGCCGTCGCGTTCGCTCTGCACGAACATGCGGCCGAACTTCGTGCCGCTCTCGTCGATCTCGCCGACGTAGAGGATGCCGCCGCGTCCCGGCAGCTCCATGAAGCGCCCGGCCTCGAGGCCGGCGATCAGGAACGAGCGGTTCGCGGTCTCGATCATGTCGCGGGCGATGCGCGCGCCGGCCGGGGCCAGCCACAGCGACGACAGCGCGACCACGGCCACCACGGGCGCGACCACCAGCAACAGCGGCCGCCACAGCTGCTGCGGCCCGAGGCCGACGGAGGCCAGCACCGCCATCTCGCTGTCGGCATAAAGCCGGCCGACCGCCAGCAACAGCCCCACGAACAACGCCAGCGGCAGCAGGATCGGCAGCACCTGGATCGAACGCAGGCCGAGCTGCGACAGCAGCAGCGCCGCCGGCACCTTGCCGCGCGCGATCTCGCTCATCAGGTCGACGAGCAGGCCGCCGAGGCCGACGAGCACCAGCACGACCGCGACCGCGGACACGCTGATGGCGAACTGGCGCAGCAGATGGCGTTCGATCAGCAGCATCGGGGCTCGCATCGGAAGGGCTTGCTAGAATCTTCCGGTCCCGGTGGTGTGTGCCCCGTGTGGACACGACCTCCCCCCGAACCGAACGCCGGATTGTACGGAAAACCTCTCGATGACCCTCCAACTGCACCTGAACCGCCCCGATCCCGCGACCGCCGACATCGGCTGCGTCGTGATCGGCCTTTTCGCCGACGGCACGCTGCCGGCCCCCGCCGCGGCGATCGACGCGGCCAGCGGGGGTCGCCTCGCGGCGCTCGTCGCGCGCGGCGACCTCAGCGGCAAGACGGGTCGCGTGCAGCTGCTTCACGACCTGCCCGGCGTCACGGCGCCGCGCGTGCTCGTCGTCGGTCTCGGCGAGCCGGCGAAGTTCGCCGTGCCTCAGTACCTGAAGGCGGTCGCCGACGCGGTGCGCGCGCTGCGCACCGGCCCCACCGCCGACGCGCTGCTGACGCTCACCGAAGTGCCGGTGGCGGGGCGTGACGCGGCCTGGGCCGTGCGGCAGGCGGCGATCGCGGCCGACCACGCCGCGTACGCGTACACCGCGACCCTGACGCGCCGCACCGGCCCGGAGGGCCTGAAGTCGATGACGCTCTCGGGCGACCCGGCGCTCGCGCCGGAATTCGAGCGCGGCGCGGCGATCGCGCACGGCGTCGAATTCGCGCGTGAGCTCGGCAACCTGCCGCCGAACGTCTGCAACCCCGGCTATCTCGCCGACCAGGCCCGCAAGATCGCGGCGGAGAACCCCGGCGTCGACGTCGAGGTGCTGGAACGCGCCGACATGGAAGCGCTCGGCATGGGCTCGCTGCTCGCGGTCGCGCGCGGCTCGGCCAATCCGCCGCGGCTGGTGGTGCTGCGCTGGAACGGCGGCGGCGACGCCCGGCCGTACGCGCTGGTCGGCAAGGGCATCACGTTCGATTCCGGCGGCATCAACCTGAAGGTCCAGGGCGGCATCGAGGAAATGAAGTTCGACATGTGCGGCGCCGCCAGCGTGTTCGGCGCGTTCGTCGCCGCGGTGCGGATGAAGCTGCCGGTGAACGTGGTGATGGTGGTGCCGGCCGTCGAGAACATGCCCGACGCCGACGCGTACCGCCCGAGCGACGTGCTGACGTCGATGTCGGGCAAGACGATCGAGGTCGGCAACACCGACGCCGAAGGCCGGCTGATCCTCTGCGACGCGCTCACCTACGTCCAGCGCTACGAGCCGCAGGCCACGGTGGACGTCGCGACGCTCACCGGCGCCTGCGTCATCGCGCTCGGCCGTTACGCCAGCGGCCTGATGAGCAAGCACGACGACCTCGCGACGGAGCTGCTCGACGCCGGCGAGAACGTGTTCGACCGCGCGTGGCGCCTGCCGCTGTGGGACGAATACCAGACGATGCTCGAATCCGCGTTCGCCGACGTCTACAACATCGGCGGCAAGGGCGCGGGCGCGATCACCGCCGGCTGCTTCCT
>CAMPHE010000247.1 GCA_946885815.1 uncultured Arenimonas sp. | reverse complement strand
AGATAGATCACGACCTGCGCGAGCGCGAGGTCACCCTCGGGGCTGCCGAGGCGGTCGTACGTCTCCCATGCCTCGATCGCCATCTGCAGCGCGCGCGGATCGGCGAGGCCGATGTCCTCGACCGCCATCCGCGTGATCCGACGGGCGAGATACGCGGGGTCGGCGCCGCCGTCGAGCATCCGCGTGAACCAGTAGAGCGCCGCGTCGGGATTCGACGAGCGCACCGACTTGTGCAGCGCCGAGATCTGGTCGTAGAACTGCTCGCCCTGCTTGTCGAACCGCCGCGTGCGATCGGCGAGCACCTGCGCCAGCGTCGATCCGGTGACTTCGCCGCCCTCCCCCGACGCGAGCTCGGCCGCGATCTCCAGCAGCGTCAGCGCGCGACGGACATCGCCGTCGGCGGCCGCCGCGATGTCGCGCAGGCGCGCGTCGTCGACCCGCAACCCCTGCCCGCCGAGTCCGCGCTCCCCGTCCTCCAGCGCCCGCCGCAGCGCGTCGGCGATGTCTTCCGCCGACACGGCTTCGAGCACGTGCACGCGGCATCGCGACAGCAGGGCGGAATTCAGCTCGAACGACGGGTTCTCGGTGGTCGCGCCGACGAACAGGATCGTCCCGCGCTCGATGTGCGGCAGGAACGCGTCCTGCTGCACCTTGTTGAAGCGGTGCACCTCGTCGACGAACAGCACGGTGCGCCGGCCCTCATCGAAGCGGCGCTGCGCTTCGGCCAGCACCTCGCGCACCTGCGGCAGGCCCGCCAGCACCGCGGAGATCGCGACGAACTCCGCCTCGGCGTAGCGCGCCAGCAGCAGCGCGAGGGTGGTCTTGCCCGTGCCCGGCGGGCCCCAGAGGATCATCGAATGCATGCGCCCGGATTCCACCGCGCGGCGCAGGGCGCTGCCCGGCGCGAGCAGGCGGCGCTGGCCGACCATTTCGTCGAGCGTGCGCGGCCGCATGCGCTCGGCGAGCGGCTTCAGCGCTTCCGCCGGCTGGAACAGCGAGTTTTCGCGGGGAACCTTCCTGGCCACGGCGCCATTGTCGCCTTTCGCAGGCGCCGGCGGTCAGTCGGCCAGCGGCATGACCTCGGCGCCGTCGGCGACCTCGCCGACGACGTCCACGTCCGCCGGCGGAACGAAGACGAACGTGCCCTTCGCGAACGCGGGGTCGCGCTTCCAGTCGGTGAACGTCATCACCGTGCGCTGGCCGAGCGCGTCGAACATCTCCATCTTCGCCAAACCGTCCGCGCCGAGCCCGAGGCGGGCGCGTTCGAACGGCGCATCGTCGGCCTTCTTCGGAGTGAGTTCGAGCCACTGCAGGCCGCCGGCGTCGGCCACTTCGCGCGCGTCGAACTGGCGGTCCAGTTCACCCGGGTCGATCAGCGCGGCGAGCGGGCTGTTCTGCTCCTCCAGGCTCTGCTGGCGCACCGTCACCTGCTCCAGGTCCGGGTCGTAGATCCAGATGTGGTCGCCGTCGGCGACGATCAGGTTCGGGTACGGCTTCAGGTATTCCCAGCGGAACTGCCGCGGCGCCTGCAGCTGCACCGTGCCGGTCGAGGTTTCCGTCAGCGCGCCGTTCGGCGCATGTACGGTCTGCTCGAACGACGCGGCGAGCCCTTTCGCCCCGCCCGTGAAGGCATCGAGGCGGTCGCGCGCGCCGGCGTGGGCGTGGGTCGCGAAGGCGAGCAACGGAAGGAGCAGCAGCGAGCTGAAGGTCGGTTTCATGAGGGCCTCGGGAGGAACGGGGGCTGGAGGCAAGAATGGAGGCGGCTGGCTGAACGGGGGTGCATTTCCGGGCGGGGGTGCTGAACGGGTTTTCAGGCGTCGCGGCCGAAGCCGCTCCTGCAGGGCGGATCGTCAGCGGGGTGGCGGGGGCGCGAGGACCGTGCGGTCGCCATTGTGTTCGGGGCCGGACACCACGCCGGCGGCTTCCATCGCCTCCACCAGTCGCGCGGCACGGTTGTAGCCGATCTTGAGCCGGCGCTGCACGCCCGAAATCGACGCGCGGCGCGTCTCGGTGACGACCCGCACCGCCTCGTCGTACAGCGGGTCGCTCTCGTCGCCGGACGAGCCGGCTTCGGGCAGCCCGGTCGCACCGATCACCTGCCCGTCACCGAGCGACTGCACGTCCTCCAGCACGCCGTCGATGTAGTCCGGGCCCTTGCTGTTCTGGCGCAGGTGGGCGACCACGCGGTGCACTTCGTCATCGCTGACGAACGCCCCGTGCACGCGCTCGGGCATCGCCGTCCCCGGCGGCAGATAGAGCATGTCGCCGTTGCCGAGCAGCGTTTCGGCGCCGGACTGGTCGAGGATCGTGCGCGAGTCGATCTTGGAGCTGACCTGGAACGCGATGCGCGTCGGGATGTTGGCCTTGATCAGGCCGGTGATGACGTCGACCGACGGGCGCTGCGTCGCGAGGATCAGGTGGATGCCGGCGGCGCGCGCCTTCTGCGCGAGCCGCGCGATCAGTTCTTCGACCTTCTTGCCGACGATCATCATCATGTCGGCGAATTCGTCGATGAACACGACGATGTACGGCAGTTCCTCCAGCGTGCGCGGCACCTCGCCGAGTTCCGGACTCGGCCGGAACAGCGGATCCACCAGCGGCTGTCCGGCCTCGCGCGCGTCGGCCACCTTGCGGTTGAAGCCCGACAGGTTGCGCACGCCGACCGCGCTCATCAGCTTGTAGCGTCGCTCCATCTCGGCGACGCACCAGCGCAGGCCGTTCGCGGCCTCCTTCATGTCGGTGACCACCGGCGCCAGCAGGTGCGGGATGTTCTGGTAGACCGACAGCTCCAGCATCTTCGGGTCGATCATCAGCATCCGCACGTCCTTCGCGGTGCTCTTGTAGAGCAGGCTAAGCACCATCGCGTTGACGCCGACCGATTTGCCCGAGCCGGTCGTGCCGGCCACCAGCAGGTGCGGCATGCGCGCGAGGTCGACGACCACCGGGCGGCCGGCGATGTCCTTGCCCAGCGCCATCGCCAGCGGCGAGGCGACCTTGTCGTATTCCTTCGAACGCAGGATCTCGCTGAGGTAGATCGTCTCGCGATGCGTGTTCGGGATCTCCAGGCCGACCACCGACTTGCCGGGGATCACGTCGACCACGCGCACCGACTTCACGCTCAGTCCGCGCGCGATGTCCTTGTCCAGCGAGCTGATCTGGCTGCCCTTGACGCCGGGCGCCGGCTCCATCTCGAAGCGCGTGATCACCGGACCGGGATAGGCGCCGACGACCTGTACCTCGACGCGGAAATCCTTGAGCTTGAACTCGATCTGCCGCGACAGGGTTTCCAGCGTCTCCTCGCTGTAACCCTTCGGCTGCTCGCGGGGATCGTCGAGCAGCGACAGCGGCGGCAGGCCCTCGACGCCGGCGGCGTTGAACAACGGGATCTGCTGCTCGCGCTGCGCCCGCTCGGATTTCTCGATCACCGGCTGCACGCGCGGTTCGATGCGCACCGGCTCGCGCTTGGCGCGCTTCACCGTCTCGACCTTGCGAACCTCTTCCCGCTCCTCGCGCATCGCCCGCGCGCGCTGCCATTCCACGGCGTTGCGCCGGCCTTCGCCGAAGCGCGCGAGCAGCTGCAGCACCCGGGCGCCGATCCAGTCCATCACCGCGAACCAGCTCAGCCCGGTCGCCAGCGTCACCGACATCAGCAGCAGCGCCATCAGCAACATCCCCGCAACCCCGACGGCTCCCGCGA